>JANQGB010001453.1 GCA_028277545.1 Phycisphaerae bacterium
CATCCACCAGTATGCCGAGAGTCACGATGAAGGCGAAGAGGGAGATCATGTTGATCGTGGTGTCCATGGCCGGGAGCAGCATGATCGCCCCGAGGATGCAGACCGGCACCGCCGCGCCAACCCAGAAGGCGAGCTTAGGTGCCAGGAAGAGCCCCAGTGCGAACAGCACGAGGGCCAACCCGAAGAGGCCGTTGGTGGCCAGCAGCCGCAGTCGCTCGCGGTACTCACTGGCCCGGTCCCACATGATGATCATCTCGACCGAGTCGGGCAGTTCGGCGTTCATGCGCTCGACGTAGGCGTAGACAATGTCGGCGATATCCAGCGGCTTCTGGTCTCCGGTCTGGTACACCCACAAAGTTACGCCCGGCTTGCCGTTGAACGTGGATACGCGGTCGGTGTCCTCGAAGCCATCGGTCACCGTGGCGATGTCGCCCAGGCGCGTCTTCGCACCGTCCGGGCTGCTGACGACCGGAATGTCCACGTACTCGCTGGCAAAGAAGCGCCGTCCGGCACTGCGCAGCAGTACTTCTCCGCCGGCTGTTCGCACCTCTCCGCCCGGCACGTCCCGGGCGGTTGTGCGAATAGTCTCGGCGATGTCTCCCAGGGTCAGTCCGAAGGCTCGCAGGTCCGACTCGGGAACCTCGACAGTAATCTCCGGACCACGAATACCGCGCACCTCTATCTGCGTTATCTGCGGATAGGCCAGCAGGTCGTGGCGGACGCGCTCGGCGAAGTCGAAGAGGGTCTGTTCGTCCATGTCCGCCGCGATAGCCACGGTCACCGTCGAACGCTGCCGTATGGCCAGCTCCACTACCGGCCGCTCCGCCTCCTCCGGAAACGATGCCACCCGGTCGATGGCGTTCTTCACGTCCTGCAAGGCGCGGTTCGGGTCCACGTCCTCGACCAGCTCGACAGACATGCGCCCACGCCCCTCCATGGCGCTGGACTGGATGCGCTTGACGGCCTCCAGGCCCCGGACCGCCTCTTCAGCGGGGAGCAGAATGCCCTCCTCCACCTCTTCCGGCGTGGCGCCGGGGAAGGCCATCGAGAAGTTAACGATGTCCAGCTCGTAGGAGGGGTATACTTCCTGTTTGATCTCGCCGGCAACAAACAGGCCGCCGACGACAAAGAGGACCATCAGCAGGTTGGCCGCGATGCTGTTGCGGGCCATGTAGCCCAGGAGACCGTGGCGAGAGTCGCTCCGAGTGCCCGGGCCAGTCACTGTCCTTCTCCCGAAACCGACTGGTCCGGCGTGCTGGCAACGCGGACCGGTTCACCGCGCACGTCCAGCGGCATGCCGGGAATAACGCTGGCCAGGTGGGTGACCACGAGTTGGTCTCCCGGTTGGAAGCCGTCGCGAACCAGCACGTCCTCGTGCCGGCGCCAGATGATGTGCACCTCGCGGATCTGCAGCTTGCCGCCGTCGTCGCGTACCCAGACGCGGCTGTTCTCGCGCAGGGCCCGACGCGGGATGGAATAAACATCGTGCAGCGTGCCGGCGTCGATGTCCAGGCGCACGTAGCTGCCCAGCAGGATCGGCCTGATGTTGTCGGTCGGCCCGGCGCGAAGAGCCAGGGGATCGCGGATCGAAACCAGCACCCGGGCCATGCGCCCCTGCGGGTCCAGGCTGCCCAGTGATCGCAGCGTGACGCCGTGTCGCACGATTGACGCTTCTCCGGTGGCAACCGCAACCGTCACATTACTTGCTGCTTCGCCGTCGCCGCCAGCGCAGCGTATGTCGCTCAAGCGGGCGACCGGCACCGAGGCTTCCACCCAGAATTCGTTGGTGGCGGCCAGCCTGGCAACCACGTCCTGGGGACTCACTAGCTGCCCCAGTTCCACCGCTTCGTCCAGGACGATGGCATCGAACGGTGCGTCAACCGCGGTTCGGGCGAGTGCCAATTCGGCCGCGGCCAGCCGGCTCGCCGCCACCTGCGTCTGGGCGACGGCGCTGTCCACCGCCTTGGACTCCTGCTCGATTCGCGCCTCCAGTGACGCGAGCGTGGCAG
>JANQGB010000025.1 GCA_028277545.1 Phycisphaerae bacterium
ATACGCAGCGCCGGCCCACCTGCCGCCCGCGTCATGGCCCCACGCACCGATGGCCGCGAGATCGTCCTGGAGAGCCAGAGCGTCGCCGAAGTAGTCCTGGTCCATCCCATCAGATGCCGACAGCCTGGCCTCCTGGGTCCAAGTCGTGCCGTCGGATCGAAAGACATACACGCTCCCCGCGTTCGGGCCTGCCGGGCCGGAGTCTGCCCCAATTAGTGCTACTGGCCCGTGGAGCGCGACTTGTTTGCCGAAATTCACGTAATCGTGACGATCCGTGGCAGTAATCTTCTGCTCTTCCAGCCACTGCACGCCGTCGTGGCGGAACACGTAGGCCGCACCAGGATACCCTGGTCCTGCTTCGTCTCTCGGAGCGCCTATCAGGACCGTACCGTTGCCCAGGGCCACGGACTGGCCGAAATAGTCGCCGGAGTCGATGTCGGCGGGTCTCAACTTCGCTTCTTCGACCCAGTCAGCGCCATCGAATCGATAAACGTACACTGCACCGGAGTCGGTGCCGGCATGGTCGTTCCTCCATGCACCCACAACGATTACATCTCCTTTGACGCTGAGTGCGTGACCGAACCAGTCCTGGCTTGCGCCGTCAGAGGCGGTCAGTTTGGCCTCTGATAGCCACCGGCTGCCATCGAACCTGAATACGTACACCGAACCCGTCTCCGCGACGACCCCGTCGTCATAGCGTGCGCCCACCACTGCCACATCACCATCCATGGCTACTTCGCTCCCGAAGTGCGCGTCCGCGGGTAGACTCGTGGGCACAAGCTTCGTAATCGCGTCACATTCGTCGGGGATCCCGTTAGTGTCGCAGTCGGTGCTGAAGTCACCGTTGTCATCGGGGTCTTCCGGCTGAATATCACACTCATCCGGGACGGCGTTGAGATTGCAGTCCGGGCTGGTCTCGTCGTCCACGTCGCATTCGTCGGGAGTTCCATTAACGTTGCAGTCCGGGCTGCTGCCGAATGCCACGTCGCACTCATCCGGCACGTTGTTGAGGTTGCAGTCCGGGCTGAGGCCGTCGAACAGGTCGCAATCGTCGTTTACTCCGTTGGTGTTGCAGTCGGGGTATGTTGCCGGTTCGTGGGACGATTCGTAAGCCCCCATGTCCAGGCGACAGTACTGAACACGGGCAGCGCCGTTGAGATCGTGCTCCGGCAGTCCTTCGGTATCGTATGCGCCGGCGTTTACCGCTGGTGACCCGGCGGCCAGCCGGAGGTCATCGTCCTCCGTACCGTGCTCCTCGTCGGGACCCGCCGGATCGAGGAATGCCGGATCATCTCCCAGGTTTCCGGTTCCGCCCAACGCTCCGGTCCAGCCTTGTACGCAGGAGTAGCTGATCTCGACTCCTTCGTCTGAGTGAATCTGGGCGAGTTCGTCCGTTCCGGTGGTGTCGTCGCCATTGCCCCAGAGGATGCAGGACGTCAATAGTGGCGCTTCATCGGCGTAGATTCCACCGCCGGCGCCGGCGGAGAAGTTGGCGCTCAGGGTGCAGCTCGCCAAGACGGGTGGGTAGAGTCCCAGGCTACGCACGGCTCCGCCGTTGGCGCCGCACGAATTCCCGCTGAAGGCGCAGTTCGTCAGATGCGTATAGTCCTGGGCCCAACTGCTGGAATAGGAGAAGCTGGCCACCGCGCCACCGTGGCTGCCGGCGGTGTTTCCCACGAAGGCGCTCGAGGCCACTGAGGCCCTGATGTCGTCACGGAGGAATATGCCGCCTCCGTTATATGTGGTGTCGTTTCCTGCGAACGTGCAACTCGACACGTCCACGACACAGTCTTCGCTGTAGATGCCTCCTCCCGTCCCGGCTGTGTTGGCCTCGAATGTGCAGTGGGTCACGGCGACGGTGGCATCGTGGGCGTACAGGCCGCCACCGTCCCAATTGGCCGAATTGCCTGCCAGGACGCAGTTGGCGAGGCTTGCGTCAGCCTGATCCATCCGCGTCCCCACGCAGTATATCGCACCGCCAGATCGTTCGGTCGCCATGTTGTCTGCGAACGTGCAGTCGTCCGCACTCAGGCCGCACCACAGTGCGTACAGCGCGCCGCCGTAGGAGTCGGACGAGTTCTGTGTGAGGGTGCACCGCGTCAGGGTCACGCTGCTCCGGAGGAACATCAAGGCGCCTCCACCGTAGCCGGACGTATTGGCAGCAAAGTCGCAGTCGGCCAGCGTCAGGACACTGTCGCTGCCGTAAGCAGCACCTCCATAATCGCCGGCCGCGTTGTCGTTGAACGTGCCGGCGCTGACTGTCGGTTGACTATCCAGAATATGCAGGGCGCCTCCGCGAACCGCGGCTGCGTTGCCAGTGAACGCACAGTTGACCAGTGTTGGACTACCGCCCTCGACGTAGCCGCCGCCGCCTTCGCCGTGTTGCCCGAAGCCATCGGCGTTGCCTGCCATAATACAGAACCCGTCGATCATCGTCGTCGGATCGGCGTATTGCACGGCAAGAACGTGGAGACTGTTCTCGCCGTTGTTGGCGAACTCCGGCCCGTCATTGTCGTTCAGGTCGCCGCTGAGGCTGGACTTGTATATGGCCGGGTCGCGTGCGTCGGGGTCCGGGGCTCCGAAGCCCGCGTAGCCACCGATCCACTCAGTGCCGCTGAGCAGGCGGAAGGAGATGGTGCGATCGCCGTCCGGACCTGTCGGGTGGTAGATTCCCTGGGCAACTCGTAGCGTGCGCACGTAGCCTATGTCGACCAGGGCAGCAGCATCCTGCGGGTTGTTGAACGCTGTATCCCAGGACCTGCCGTCGCCTCCCGGTGGGGCGTCGTCATCGACGTAGGCGACGAACTCGCACTCGTCGGGCAATCCGTTGGTGTTGGCGTCTGGCGTGGTGCCGTCCACAAGTTCGCAGGCGTCTGAGAGCTTGTTCTCGTTGCAGTCCACGAAGTAGGGCGTTTCGTACACACCGATGTCCACGCGACATTGCTGGATGCGCGGCCGACCGTCCAGGTCGTAGAGGCCGGCACCTGCTGTGTCCCACTCGCCCGCATTGATGCACGGTGAACCTTCCTGAAGATGATAGTCCCGGGCGTCGGCGTCCACGAACAGGGGGTCAACGCTGAAGTTGCCGGTGCCGGCGTATCGGTCAGACCAGCCGGCGATGCAGCAGTGCCTGGCGGTGGTTGCGTCGCCGTAGACCTGCGCGGCCTCGCCCTCGCCCTCGTCATCCATGTTGCCCCACAGAATACAACTCGCCAGCAGGGGATCGCTGCCCGAAGCGCTGTATATACCTCCCGTACCCCTGAGTCCACGATTGCCGTGTAACGTGCAATTGATGAACGCCGGGCTGTTGGCGAGGTTGAACACCGCACCGCCCCAATCGGCGGCGTTGTCGAAGAAGACGCAGCCGGAGAACGTCGTAGCGCTTAGCAGGTTGGCCACCGCACCGCCATAACCAGCCGTCACAGGCGGCTCGGTATCTCGAGCCCAGACACTCAAGGCCTGCCCTGTGGCTTCAAGCACCTCGCTGTGCCCGCCACGGCGTAGAACGTACGTTGTCCCCAG
>JANQGB010000045.1 GCA_028277545.1 Phycisphaerae bacterium
TTCGACGTCGGCGAGCACGCCCGCCTGGCGGTGGTGAGCGTGACCGAAGGCCACGATAAGCCGTCCAAATACCCTATGCTGTTCTCCCGGGCCGACGCGGTGGTAATCTCCAAACTCGATCTGCTCGAACACACCAACTTCAATCTCGAAGTCGCCCGGGCTTCCATCCGCAAGTTCAATCCCGAAGCGCCCATCTTCAACACCGGCCTCCGCGACGAGCCCAACGCCGAACTGATCGACTGGCTGTTTCGGACACGGGCGCGGACCGCCCGTCCCGGCGACGACTGATTCCTTGCACCGGCGCACACCGCCCCGCCCTCGCGCCCTCGCGGCGTCCTGCTGGTGGGACGATTCCACTACCGTGCCGTGCAAGTCCGCGGTGGCTCGCATAGTTAAAGCCGTCCGCCAGCGCGCTCGCCGCCAGTCGAGCAAAGTGATTGTCACGCTGGAGCGCGCCGGCGACTCGAACGGCAGAACAACCGGCGTTGTTAACCTAAATATGCAGAAACGGTTACAGTCCATGCCCTGGGCCTGACGAACTGAATAGAAGGGACAAATGACGCACCGACCGGCGGTCTCTCCGCCGGCACGGAGTAGAACGTCGGCAAAACTGGGGGCGCCGGGCCGGCATTGGCACCGCAATTGCTCAGGTCGTGAGCGACGAGCGCGACCGTTGCCTTCTGCATGCGGAGGGCTTCTGGACTCGCCGTGCCTCTCGGCGGCAGGGAGCGCTTGCCAGGGGTGTTCGCCGGAGTTCCGTGGGGGCGGTTTCCGGCGAGCCGGCGTTCTGGACAACAGTACGGTTTGTTTGGATAGGCCCTTGTACCATGAGTCAGGATACTAGAGCGGTTATCGAAGGCATCTGCAGGGAGTGCGGCGACGACCGAACCCGCATTATGGACATCGTGCTGGCGGTCCAGAAGAAGTTCGGCTGTGTTTCGGCCGAGGCGACTGACATCATCGCCCAGGTGCTGTCCACGCATCGCGTGGAAGTCGAGAGCGTCGTCTCCTTCTACGCGTTCCTCTCGGAGAAGCCCAAGGGGCAGGTGGTCATACGCCTGTGCGACGACATCATCGATCGGATGCACGGTAGTGATCGAGTGGGCCAGGCCTTGCGCGAAGAGCTGGGCATAGAGTTCGGCGAGACGACGCCTGACGGCAAGATCACGCTGGAGCGAACCGCCTGTATCGGCATGTGCGATCAGGCCCCGGCCGCCCTGGTGAATGACGTCGTGGCAACCAACCTCTCGACTGACGGCGCCCGGCAGATGGTCAGCGAGCTCAAGGAGCACCTGGACCCGGAGAAACTGGTCACCAACGTGGGGGACGGCAACAACGCCCACCGGCTCGTGCAGGCTATGGTGTACAACAATCGGCGCAAGAAGGGTGAATTGATCTTCGCCCACATGGAGCCGGGTGACGCGCTGGCCAAGGCCTTGGGCATGTCGCCGAAGGAGGTCATCCGCGAGATCAAGACGGCTCGGCTGCGCGGTCGAGGCGGCGCTGGCTTCCCCACCGGCATGAAATGGGAGTTCACGCGGTCGGCTCCGGGCACACGGCGTTACGTCATGTGCAACGCCGACGAGGGCGAGCCCGGCACCTTCAAGGACCGGGTCATCCTGACCCAGCGCCCCGATCTGATGTTTGAGGGCATGACCATCGCCGGATACGCGATCGGCAGCGACACGGGCGTCCTCTACCTCCGCGGCGAGTATGCTTACCTGCGTCCCTTCCTCGAGCACGTACTTCAGGAGCGGCGCGACAAGGGCCTGCTGGGCAACTGCGTATGCGGCAAGCCGGAGTTCAACTTCGATATTCGCATACAGATGGGGGCCGGCGCCTACATCTGCGGTGAAGAGACGGCCCTGATCAGCTCCTGCGAGGGCCTGCGGGGTGACCCCAAGAACCGGCCTCCGTTCCCCGCCCAGCGCGGCTACCTGGCCAGTCCGACGACGGTCAACAATGTCGAGACGCTCTGCTGTGCGGCCCGCATCCTGGAGAAGGGCGCTGCCTGGTTCTCGCAACTGGGTACGACGGACAGCCCGGGCACGAAACTGCTGAGTGTCTCGGGCGACTGCAAGCGTCCGGGCGTTTTCGAGGTCCCCTTCGGCACCAAGCTCAGCGAAGTCCTGGAGATGGCCGAGGCACAGGACGCCGCAGCGTTACAGATCGGCGGTCCGAGCGGGCAGATGGTCGGGCCCGATGATTTTGACAAGCCGATCAGCTTCGAGGGGCTGGCCACCGGGGGCTCGGTGATGGTCTTCAGCCAGCGGCGTGACGTGCTCGAAGTAGTCCACGCCTTCATGGAGTTCTTCGTGGAGGAGAGCTGCGGCTACTGCACTCCCTGCCGCGTCGGCAACGTGTTGCTGAAGGAGCGGCTGGAGAAGATCATCGACGGCAAAGGCGAGCCGGCCGATCTGGACTATCTGCAGGAGCTGGGCGAGACCGTCAAGATCACCAGCCGCTGCGGCCTGGGGCAGACTTCGCCAAACCCGATCCTCTCTACGCTGAAGAACTTCCGCTCGGTGTACGAATCACGGGTCCAGGCCGCCGACAACGGTTTCCAGCCTTCGTTCGACATCCACGCGGCTCTCGAAGTTTCCAAAGAGATCACCGGCCGTCCGTCGGTCGTCTTCTCCAATAAGGACTAAGGAACTGGCACATGAGCGATACGATCACTTTCACGATCGACGACGTCGAGATCCAGGGTAAGCCCGGCCAGACGATTCTCGAGGCGGCTGACGAGGCGGGCGTCTACATCCCGCGCCTCTGCTACCTCGAGGGACTCAAGCCCTACGGCAGTTGCCGGCTGTGCACCTGTATGGTGAACGGGCGGCCGATGACGGCCTGCACGCAACCCATTGCCGAGGGTATGGTGGTGGAGAACGAGACAGATCAGCTTCGCAAATTGCGGGCCGACCTGATCGAGATGCTCTTCGTCGAGGGCAACCACTACTGCATGTACTGCGAGAAGAGCGGCAACTGCGAGCTGCAGGCCCAGGCCTACCGCCTGGGCATAGCCGCCCCCAAGTACCCCTTCCTGTACCCCGATCGCCAGGTGGATGCCTCGCATCCGGACGTGCTGGTCGATCACAACCGCTGCATCCTCTGCGCCCGGTGCATCCGCGCCTCGCGCGACCTGGACGGCAAGAACGTCTTCCAGTTCGTGGGGCGCGGCAAGGACAAGCGGGTGGCGGTCAACGCCAAGGCCCGCCTGGCCGACACCGATCTGGACGTGACCGACAAGGCCACCAGCGTTTGCCCGGTAGGGGCTCTGCTGACCAAACGGGTGGGCTACACCGTCCCGGTAGGTCAGCGCGACTACGACCAGCAGCCCATCGGGTCGGATATCGAGTCCCGGCAAGCTGTCAAGAGCGAATAAGGAACCCAATCGATGGCCAAACCGAAAGTTGCAACCACCTCTCTGGCCGGCTGCTTCGGTTGTCATATGTCCCTGCTGGACATTGACGATCGCATCCTGAAGCTCATCGAACTGGTCGACTTCGACAAGTCGCCGGTAGACGACATCAAGGAGTTCACCGGGCGCTGTGCCGTAGGGCTGATCGAGGGCGGCTGTGCCAACGAGGAGAACGTCCGCGTGCTGCAGGACTTCCGCGAGCACTGCGACATCCTCATCTCGGTCGGCGACTGTGCGATCATGGGCGGCATTCCCGCCATGCGGAACAACATCCCGCTCCAGGAATGCCTCAGCGAAGCCTATCTCGACGGGCCGACGGTGCACAATCCCAGCGGAAAGGTCCCCAACGATTCGGAGATCCCCCTGCTGCTGGATCGGGTGTACAACTGCCAGGAGGTGGTCAAGGTCGATTACCACCTGCCCGGCTGCCCGCCCCCCGCCGACACATTGTGGGAGGCGCTGGTGGCGCTGTTGTCGGACAAGCCCGTGGAACTTCCGTACGAACTGATCAAATACGACTAATCACCGGGTCGGAGATATACCGTGGTCACGACTAAGGACATGCAGAGAGTGGTCATTGAGCCGGTCACCCGTGTCGAGGGACACGGAAAGGTCACGATCCTGCTCGATGAAGAGAAGCGCGTGAAGCAGGCCCGCCTGCACATCGTCGAGTTCCGCGGCTTCGAGCGGTTCGTGCAGGGGCGGCCTTACTGGGAAGTCCCGGTGCTGGTGCAGCGGCTGTGCGGGATCTGCCCGGTCAGCCACCACCTGGCGGCGGCCAAGGCGATGGACCGCATCGTCGGCGGGGAAGAGCTCACCCCCACCGCCGAGAAGATGCGCCGCCTGATGCACTACGGGCAGATGTTCCAGTCCCATGCCCTGCATTTCTTCCACCTGGTCTCGCCCGACTTGCTGTTCGGCTTCGACGCCGATCCGACCATTCGCAACGTGATCGGCGTGGCAGCCAAGTTCCCTGACCTGGCGGTGCAGGGCGTGATGATGCGCAAGTATGGCCAGGAGATCATCCAGGCCACCGCGGGCAAGAAGATCCACGGAACCGGCGCCATCCCCGGCGGGATCAACAAGAATCTGTCCATCGAGGAGCGCGACGGCTTCCTCAAGGACCTGGACCAGATGATCAAGTGGTCCCGCGGGGCGCTCAAGATCGCCAAGGACTACACCACCGAGAACCTGGAGAAGGTGGCCCCCTTCGGCTCCTTCGACTCGAGCCACCTGTCGCTGATCCGCGAAGACGGCGCCATGGATCTTTATCATGGCGGGCTGCGGGCTATCGATTCGGTCGGCAAGTCCATCTTCGACCACGTAGACTACCAGGACTACCTCAAGTACATCGCCGAGGAGGTCAAGTCCTGGTCGTACATGAAGTTCCCGTTCATCAGGTCCATCGGGCCTGACGACGGCTGGTATCGCGTCGGCCCGCTG
>JANQGB010000115.1 GCA_028277545.1 Phycisphaerae bacterium
AGTTCTCGTGGTTCAGGCCTTCCGCTGTCCGCGAGAGCTTTGTCTTTCGCCTCGAAGCGAAAACAGCCGCAGTGGACACCGTGGCGGCCGCCTACATACTGCGCAAGATCCGGCGGGACGTCGCGGGCAACGAACGCCACAACGCCCTGGCCCGCCTGCTGGACGAGGCTCATACGCTCCAGGCGCTGGCCACTCGCCAGCACGACTTCGACGCGCCGCGGTTCATTTGCTTCGTTGGCGACACAGAGGCAAGCCCGGAAGGGTTCATCGAAACGGCTCTGCCCGCCGTGTCGATGGAGTGCATCAAGAAGGCGGAGCGCGGCCGAGAACTCGTGTTGCCAGCGCTGGCTCGGACAATGAGCGCCATTCATAGTCTGGTTACGGAAGACTTCGGGTTCCTCAAACACAGCACGGATAGCCGCTCCCACCTTCTGGACCATCTCGACATCTTCGATACCGACTTCGTCGCCCATGACGCCGACGCAATAAAGGTCATAGATTGGGTGCGCAGTCACCTGCCGGAAAATCGGCCCGCGGTATTGCTGCACGGCGATATGCTCCCGCAGAACCTGCTTTGGGACATCGACTCGGAGCGAGTGGGCGTGGTCGACTGGGAGTACGCCGCGACTGGCGACCCGGCCTACGATCTGGCCATCGTGACCCGCGGAAACCGCAATCTGTTCGGCCTCTCAGGAGGCGTGCGGCGACTGCTCGAAGCCTATCGGCAGGCCGGCGGTGTGCCACTGGCGGCTGCTGACGTAATGAACTGGGAACTGCTGCTGGTCTTGCGCTGGCTGCGCGAATCGATCGAGGACGAGGCCGCAGGAAGTCGAGAAGGGCAACCACCGGAGTATTACCGCAACCAGCTCCGGGCTATCTTCCGCCGGGCGAGCGGACGACGAGGCTCTTAGGCGAGGCGCGTCACCTATGGGTCACTACTGCTGGATGTGCGGCAGGCACCGAGCGAACGAACGCTTCTCTGGCAAAGGGCACAAGCAGCATCTCTGCAAAGACTGCGCCAAACTGCCCCGGGCGGAACGCGCCCGGATTCAGGCCCTCGAAGACATCTATAGCTTCTTCGATCAGAGGAACATCTCCGCCAGGAACGTCGCCCGCCTGACAGTCTTGTGCGCATCGGAAGACGAGCAGGTGCGAGCGTTGGCGGCACTCGTGCTGGAGGTGGCCAAGGTCAAGCCCCACCGCCGCAAGCGACTCAAGTACTTGCGCCAACACAGACCCGACCTGATCGACCGACTCGTCCACCACGGTCTGTGCGAAAGGTGGGTGGACTACGAACTGCTTGAGATGTCGCAGGAGGAGTTCGACGCATGCTGCCCCTTCGAACTGCATGATTGACGCCTGCTGAACCGGCGGACTGCCCGGTACGGCTCGATCCGAACGCCCTCGACCTTCAACGTCGGCGCAGGCAGACATCCGACCTGCTACAGGCTACTCGCTGCTGCGGCCGTCTCGTATCGCCCGGTAGTCAGCGGCCTGGTCGGGGCGATTCCAGGAGTCGTACAGGGTGATGATGCGTTCCAGGGCAAGTGATGTGTCCGCGTCCCTGGCGCCGTCGCTGGCCGCGAGGGCTTCGTAGCTCTCCGTGAGCAGGGTCTCCGCTTCCTCGTATCTCTGCACCTCGACCAGGCTGGCCCCCAGCGCGCTTTGCGTGCGAGCCAATTGCCAATGCCCGGCCGGCAGAGTCCTGCGCTGGATTTCGAGACCCTCTTGCAATAGTGCTTCGGCTGCCACAGGGTCGTCGGTTTCCAACAGCAACACTCCCAAACCGACCAGTGGACCTGCTATGTAGGGGTGACCTTCAGGCAGGCTCGCTCGCAACACCCCAAGCGACTCCTGATACAGCGTACGAGCTTGCTCGTGTTGCCGCGTGGCCCTCATCAAAGATGCCAGGTTGTTAAGGATGGCCCCAACGCGTGGATGCTGCGGCCCGACCAGCTTGGAGTACATCTCGAGTGCTTCGCGGTAGAGCGCCTCGGCGGCGGTGTATTCCTCCTTGGCATACAGCAGCGCCGCCAGGTCGTTCAGGTTCTTGGCCATGCTGGGATGCCCGTCGTCAAACAGTCGACGTCTGATGGCCAGCGATTCGCGAAGCAGGGGCTCGGCCTGTTCAAAGTCGCGCCTGGCGTATAGAAGCCCGCCAAGGTTGTTCATCGCGTGAGCGACATCCGGGTGATCCGGGCCCAGCACCTGGCGTTGAATGCCCAAAGCCTCGCGAAGCAAGGACTCAGCGGCGCTGTAGTCTCCCTGCGCTTTGCGCAGCAGCCCCAGGTTGTTGAGCGAAGCGGCGACGAGTTGGTGATCG
>JANQGB010000322.1 GCA_028277545.1 Phycisphaerae bacterium
CGCTGCCCTGCCCGGTGACGTGCTGATCCAGTACAACATCCGTGAAATCCCCACGCAGACGCTCAGCGACGTTGTTTTCAACGTCGCCATCGACATGACCGCGGTCGCCGAGGATGGCAACGAGATCGCCTGGTTCCCTACGGCGATCACCATCACCAGATACCAAGGGCAGGAAGGTGAGACCGTGTGGATGACCGATGCCCCGGCGTTCGACACCGTCGATGGGTACTGGTGGGTCGAGCACGCCGACATCGCCGATCCGCGGAGCGAGGAATTCCACATGCCGCCCTACATGACCGGCATTGCGGAGGCCGGCGACTCGGGCGTGCAGGAACTGGAATACGAGCTAAGGGGCGTTACCTGCAACGCCGAATGCCAGGCCATGTTCGGTGGGCACGTGGCCGCCGTCGACCACCGCTTCAGGCTGGTCAATCAGAGCCGGCCCCTCGAGGAAGGCGAAGACGAACCGGTGGAGATTCCGGAGGGCGAGACCCCGTGATTCTCGCCCGGCGCAGTCAGATCATCCCGGGATCGGCGAGCCAGGAGTTCCTTGTTCTGGCGCAACGCTGTAATTAGTCGCTGAACGTCCCGCTCGCGACCGCGTGCCTTTCCCGATTCCTGCAAGGTGGTGAGGCGGCCCTCGGCTTGTCTCAGCCAGGTTGAAGCGGCCTCATCGTCTTGCGGTGTCTTCTGATGCAGGTGCCAAACGGCTAGTTTTAGTTCCGTTCTGGCTACCTCGATCGTATCGCCGACAAACGCCGTTCCCGTCTCAGCGAGCGATTGGTGCAGTCCGTATGCCTCTAGATACCGCTGGCGAGACGCATCGAAGCGGCCGAGTTCCTGGAGACTTCGCCCCAAGCCACTAAGATAGAACGCCAAGACTCTCTTGAGTTGAGCGTCTTCCTCGTTGTTCGCTACGAGATCTTCTTCGACGGCTATTGCCTTCTCGTAATACTGCACCGCGCCAGCCCAATCTTCGTCTGCCCGGGCAGCGCGCGCCCTGATGCCGTAGGACATTGCGAGCAGTTCCCGGCAGACCGTGCTCTGTGGATCAGTCTGAACCAACTCCTCCGCCAACAGAATCGCGTCGTTGGCATACGGTGCCGCTTCGTCCGGCATGTTGTCTTCGTAGTAGAGACCAGCAAGAGTCACGAGAACACGGCAGTGCACGCTGCGGACGGTTGTATCGGTCGTTTCGACAGCGTTGCCGATGGCCGCGGCTCGTTTCAATACCTCTGCTGCCTGTTCCAAACGGCCGGCGTCCCGTTCCGCGGCACCCGCCCGCAGGAACCCTCCCATCTCCATTCCGGCCCGAAAGGTCTGTGCGTCCCGATCGGCCTTCTTCCAGGCCAGCGTGGTTACCACCAGTGATGACGCGAGCACCAGGGCGATCGTGCTGGCCACCGCCGCGTGGATGCGGTACTTGCGCAGCGTCTTCTTGAGCAGGTAGAACCTGCGGTCCGCCCTGGCCTCTACTGGTTCGCCGGCCAGCCAGTGGTCTATGTCGTTGGCCAAGTCCGCGGCGGACTGATACCGGTGGGAGCGATCTTTCTCCAGCGTCTTCAGGATGATGGCTTCCAGATCGTTGTCGATGTCCCCGGGTTGCACGCCGCTGTCAGTGCTGTCGGCGGAGCGCATCCGGCGCGGCGGCACCGGCTCGCGAGACAGAATGGCATCCCTTACCGTCTCCGTATCGCCGTCCACCGGGTAGGGGAAGCGTTCGGTCAGCACTTCGTACAGCACCACGCCCAGGGCGTACACGTCCGAGCGCACATCCACCTTGGAAGTGCGGCCGGCCGCCTGCTCCGGGCTCAGGTACGGAAGCGTGCCCACGACAAACCCGGGCATGGTCACGAGCGAGTCGCAATCCGAGGGCTCTTCAGTCAGAAGGTCCTTGGCCAGACCGAAGTCGAGGACGTGGGGCTCTCCATCCTGGTCCACCAGGATGTTGAGCGGCTTGAGATCACGATGGATGATTCCGTGCCGATGGGCGCTGCTCACCGCCTGCACGACCTTGCGAAACAGGGCAACCGTCTCGCGCACCGACGGCCGGTGCAGCAGGACATAGTCGTGAATCGGAAAGCCGTCGATGTGTTCCATCGTGAAGAACGGTCGGCCCAGGACCGTGCCGCACTCGTACAGAGTCACGATGTTGGGGTGTCGCAGGCGGGCCACGAACTCTATCTCGCGCGAGAAGCGTCGCTGCCGGCGCTTGGTAGCCAGTGACCCGTCGAGCAGTACCTTGATGGCGACAATGCGATCGGTCGAACGCTGCACAGCCTTGTAGACCACGCCCTGTCCGCCGTAGTGGATGCGGCCCAGGAGTTCGTAGCCGTCCAGGGCCTCTCGAAGGCGGTCCAGGTCCTCGCCGCAGGGGCCGTCCAGGTCGAAGTCACCGTCCTGCTCGTTCTCTTCCGCCAGGCGGCGAGCTACGTCCACCATCTGCCACCTGCGGAGCCGGTCTTGCAGCTCGGGCATCAGATGCGCGTACCGTTGCTCGATGGCGGCCAGGTCGACCTGCTCGCCTTCTTCAGTCCGGCGCGTGATATCAGCCAGTACGGCGTCGATTTGCTCAGCGTGCTCGGGCGTGGCTGCCAGCTCGTCCTTCCCGTTGCCTTCCGGCCTCCTTGTTGCCATGGACGGGCCTCGCTCACCTGGTGACGCCGATGCGACGCGCGGCTCAGGTCGCCCTAGGCGTCAGTGAAGAACATGCTGGACGATCCCATTTGCCGGCGCAGGGCGCGCTTCCCCTTGAACACCAGGTCGCGAATCGCCGGAACCGAACGGGACATCAGTTCAGCGGTTTCGGCGTTCGACTTTCCTTCCAGATACCGAAGACGAAGGACGCGCCGATAGTCGTCGGGCAGGCCGCAGAGGGCAATTCGAAGAGCACGCTCTCTCTCTTTTACAGAGACCTCGCGGCTGGGAGTACGCTGCCCCGACTCGACGCGATCCAGGAAATCACCCCAGGACGACACCCGACTCGGGCGATGCCTGAACGGCGCCCGGCCGCCGCCCCGCTTCTGCCGGCGGGCGACCCTGACGACATCGAGGACTTTCCGATTAGTTACCTGTCTGAGCCAGCGCTCCAGGGCGTCCAAACGGTCGTTGCGGAAGCTGGACCGCCCCTTGAACGCCGCAATCCAGACGTCCTGCAGGATGTCGTCGGCCGAGATGATACCCTTGCACGACGCGGGCAGCGAGCGAGAGATCTCCGCTTCAAGCCACCCGGCTTTCGCGACCAGGAGCTTGTACATTTCCGACTCAGAAGGTGTCCGATTCTGGGCTTCCACCTGGATTCCTGCTTCCTAAAGGCGTTCGCCACGCGGACGCGAAGAAAAAAACACTTTTTTCACATTTTTCGGGAGCGCGCCGCGGAAAAACGGCGCTAGTGCATACCGGAGCGAATCGGACCCACTGCAGTCTGCCGTGCCGCCTCCGGTAGCAGCAGTGCGCGATGACTGAGCGAGCCTCGCATAGCGTCCCTTTGCCACTCCGGCCGAGGGAACCCCGACCAACTATGCGGGGCCGCTCTTCATTTAAGCGCGGCGCCCACCAAGCATACTTCCATGGTACCAGATCGGCCGACGCCGACCAACCTTGACTGCACAGAAGACGTCACAATGGCGGCTGTGCGCGGCGCCGTTGTTGCTTACCGATGGTCCGCCTAGAACTATAGAAAACCGGTGTTGCTACACTTGAATTTGTTCGGTTAAGAGCGCTTGACGTTCATTTTCGCTGCCTTGCGTCCGCAGGTAGTTGTGTCTCTGCCCCACGAATCGGGCCGCCTGCATTTCCTGCACCTGGACGCCTTACGATCTCCCAACCTCGACGTCGCCGGTCATTCGGGGCAGAATGCGCTCTATGTCGAACTGCTTTTTTGTCTCTGATTTGCACGGTCACCTGGACAGGTACCAGAAGCTCTTTCGACTCATTGGCGAGCAGAGGCCGAGTGCGGTCTTTCTGGGCGGGGATCTGCTGCCCTCGGGGCTCTCGGCGCTACCGTCACTCGATCTCGATCACGAGGATTTTGTGAACGGCTTTCTGGTGCGGAAGTTGATGCGGCTCCGGGAGGAGATGGGCGAAGCCTATCCGCGAGTCTTCGTGATCCTTGGCAATGACGATAGCCGCTCGGAGGAGGCGGCGATGATCGCGGCGGCTACGACTGGCGTCTGGCAGTACATCCACGATCGCAGCGTATCGTTTGCGGGCTACGACATCTACGGCTACGCCTGCGTGCCGCCGACGCCGTTCCTGCTCAAAGACTGGGAACGCTACGATGTTTCGCGGTACGTGGACCCGGGCTGCGTATCGCCGGAGGACGGACACCGCTCGGTTCCGGTTGCCGAGGACCAGATCAGGCACGCCACTATCAGGGAGGATTTGGCCAGCCTGGCCGGCGATCGTCCCCTGGATCGAGCGATCTTCCTGTTCCACTCTCCGCCGTACAAGACGTCGCTGGATAGAGCCGCGCTGGACGGACAGATGATCGATCACGCGCCGCTCGATGTGCACGTGGGGAGTATCGCCATACAGAGGTTCATCGAGCAGCGGCAGCCGCTGGTCACCCTGCACGGACACATCCATGAATCGGCGCGGATCACGGGGGCCTGGCTGGAGCGCATCGGCCGCACGTACTGCTTCTCCGCCGCCCATGACGGCCCGGAGTTGGCCGTGGTGCAGTTCGATCCCGAGAATCCGGCAGCGGCGACGCGCACGCTCACTTAGCAGGGGAGCCCGCCTCGCCGAGCGGCAACTCGCGGGCGGCGTCCGTCACGGCACCGATCTTCACCGCGTAGCTCGTCCGATTGGCGATGTCCTCGTCTGTGACGATGTGAACGTCGAGCAGGCTATCGGTCCGGTAGCCGGTGCGGAGGAAGTTGATTTCGCTGAGCGAGAGGCTCCAGCCCTCGAACCACTGCTCGAGGTCGCGACGCTGCTTATCAGTGCCAACGAAGTGCACCAGCAGATCGATGTCGCTGGCGGGACCGGCGGTGGCGTTCTTGGTGCTTCCGAAGAGATACAGCGCCTTGACGCCGAACCGGGCAGGTTCGAGCCTGGCGGCCACGCTCTCGGCCATGCGGGTGCGCCAGCGCCAATCCTGCCCGTCGGGGGCGGTCAGGGCCTGACTCGCGTCATCGCCGTGGTCGGCGCGCTCGGTCGCAGCCGTCAGCACGGACACCGCCTCATCCAGGTCGGCGTTCATCAGCACGTAAAGCACCTGGTCGTCGGCCGCCCGAGGTACGTCGATCACGCGAACGGTGTCACTGAGTGACTCGAACTCCGGGACCAGCTCGCCCAGCAGATTCGGTGAGCGCGTCAGGAAGGCCTCGTTGAAGGCAACGTCTTCCTCGTCGGGATACAGCGGGAGATATCTGATCTCGGCCTCCACGAGATCCTGGAAAAAATGTGTCCCAAAAGAAACGTCGGGAGTGTAGTCACCGGTCTTTCGGGCGATCTCGATCAACATCGCCGTGTTGTTGATGTCCGAGTAGGTCACGGGCACGCCGAGCTTGATGTCGCCGCGACTGCCCCAGCGTCCCGGGCCCATCAGAATGAACTGGCGCTTGGGCAGCAGCTTGTTGAGCTTGCCGACGGCGCGGCCGACGGCCAGCAGTTCCTCGCGGCTGCCCAGTCGAGAATACTGCTCCGGGTCGACGTACACGATATGCGTGATGTTGGCCACGGTTCCGTTACACACGTGGCGATTGGCTGAGAATATCAGCCTGGAGTCCGGAATGTCGCGCGGAATCGGGGCTGGCTTGGCGTGCTTGGTCGGCGCCTGGGCGCGACATTGCAGCAGGTAGAGGTCTCTGCCGTCCGAAGCGAACTCGATGTCCGCCGGGTGTTTCAGCTCTCGCTCGAGTAGATTCAGCAGGGCGCGAATCTGCTTGACGAACGGCGTGCGATTCAGCAGCCCCTCAAAGGCGACGACGAGATCGTCGCTGTCATAGTCGATCCCGCCAACCATGGGCTGCCGCAAGTGGCCTTCCTCGTAGATCGAAACCAGGTCCTCCGCGGCCGGCATCTGGTCGCCGGCCTGGCGAAGGAAATCGACGACGTCGACGGTCTCGAACTTGTTAGTGTTCAGATTGATGACGTCCATGTAGCGCGGCGAGTAGCGCACGACTTCCTCGGGCGTGGAGTTGGCCCGCAGCCCGGGCTGCCCCGGCGAGACCAGTATGGGAAAGTCGTCGCCCAGGCGATCGACAGCGCGCGTGCCCAGCCCGGGCACGATTCGAACCAGGCCATCTTCCCGCTTGATGCGTGGCGACCAGCGAAACTCGTTATGACTGAAAGCGACGCCCGCGAAGGCCGGCAGAAAGTAATCGCCGATCTGCGTGCCAACAACGGCCTGAATCAGGACTCCCATCCCTTCCTGGAAGTCCAGCAGGTTACGCTCGGAGCGATACTGGATGGGGTCCGGCCCGAATGTCGAGCCATAAACCTCGGCGATGGCGTCCATCAGCGCGTCCAGGCGCTCCTGCTTGGTGCCCCGGTTCGCCAGAAACAGGCTCTTGTACTTTCCCGAAAACGCGGCCCCGAACCGGTCCTCCAGCAGGCTGGAGCTTCGGACAATCAACGGCGTATCGCCCAGATCGTCCAGCGCCAGCGAGAGGCCCTTGATGATGGTCGCTGAGAACTGCGAGTTCTTGAAGACCTGCACAATGTCCGGATATTCCTGCCGGACTTCGTCAATCTCCTTGTATTTCTGCGAGAACACGTCCTCGAGATGATTGCAGTACACGAAGTCGTGCATGCCGTCGGAGGTCAGGTACCAGGTCTTCGGCGTCTTGATCTGGGCGAGCAGTTCACTCTCGTCACGATGCTGCTGAATGATCTGATAGGCCAGGAACAGTCCGGCTCCCTTGCCGCCCGTCTTGCCGTGTCCTCGAGCCGGGAAGATCAGTCGCCTGATCAGTTGGTGGAAGTCCCTGATCTCCACGTAGTTCTTGGCGACGTTGATGTACTCGAGCTGGTCCGAAAGAAACCGCCGGACGAGCGACACCAGCAGGCCTTTGCGCGTCGAAGGCGAGAGTTCGACTTCGCCGTGGCCGGCGTGTTGATAGCGCTGGATGGCGTCACTAACCTCGGAGATGGCGGTGTGGTAATTTTCGAGCGTGTTCACCAGGAAGCTGGCGCGGTCCTGCTTGATCCAGTTGTGGACGCACGAAATGATCTCGTCATCACTAAGATGCGCGGCAGCCAGCTCGAATACCTGGTCCGCCAGAGTGGTCGCCGGCAGTGGCAGGTCCCTTCCGCGCGGTTGGTTGGACTCGAAGAATACTTCCGGCTCCTCGGATTCGTGGTGCGGGCGAAAGTCCTGGAGCAGATCGCGTGCCTCTTTCACCCCGCTCCAGCAGAGATGGTTGATCATCTTGCGGGAAACGCGCATCAACAGGCTTTGATCTGTTCGCCGCAGAAGATCGAGAATCGCGCACCACTCGCGGCCGGCGCGCCGCGGCCGGCGCTCGGACGCCTGCATGCTCTGCATCGTCTCCAGCAGACTGCGATGAGTGATGCAACTGCCGACCCGCTCGGCAATGGTCTCCAGTAGCTTGCGCTCCTCCTTTAAGAACGGGCCTTCGTCAGCCACCGGCATCTGCTCCAGGTAGGCGACCTCCAAGGCGCCAACCGGCTCACCATACACACGGATGGTCGCCTTCTGCATCCACTCGGTTTCGCTGAAATCGCCGAAGGAGTAGTCCTGGCTGTTGTACCGAATGCGGGCCACGCTGACTGCTGAATACTGCCAGCCGCAGGGAATGGCGTCGACCACACCGCGAAAGACATCATCCAACGTTAGATCCTCAGCGTTGATGATCTCCTCGATGCGATACAGGCAGTTGAGCTCCTTGGCCCGCTCCTGCAGCGAACGGAGAATGTCGGCAACACGATGATCCTGTTCTGTCATAGGAAGCCTCCGACGCCTGCAAGGCTCAATGGTGGAGAATCACGCCTCGGCCCTGGCGACCATCGACACGAATCTCCAGCGGCGCATCGAGCCGCACGTACCGCAGGAAGCGAGTCTCTGATGAAGCCGGTTGCCGGTCAAGCCAGTCCCACGCGATCGCGTGGGGGCCGCTGTGCCGTACCGTGAAATACTGCACGTGAAAGCTGATCATGTTATGGAAGAAATGCGAGCCCTGGCTGGCATCGATGTTCATCTCGGGCAGCGTAGCCTCGACGATGACTCGGGCGCCGGAAATCTGCGGCCAGGTAGCGGGAATGCCCAGCCAGGGATCGCTACTGCCCCAACGCCCGAAGCCCATCAGCACATACTGCCTGCCCTGGGCAACAAGGTCTCTGTTCAACCGGTCAACTTCCGCGGCGATCTCCCGCGTATGCCTGGCCTCGAACGTGTCGGGCTTCACGTAGACGACATCGGCGACGCTGTTGTTCTCGCCGTTCCCCAGCACCGTCTCGCTGGCCACCAGCGTGCGGTTCTGCCTCAAGTCTGCTTCGTCCACGTCCACGACGTCGCCCGCCACCATCATCGGGCGGACCTGCAGGAAGCCGAAGCGGGCGGGCAGTCCTTCCCGGCGATCGATCGACAAAGCGAATTCTATCTCCACGTCGGATCGCAGCGCGTCCTTGCATTTGCCCGCCAGATGCTCGATCAGGGCGTTGAGAGGAATGTCGCCGAGTTCCAGAATAGGGCCGAACGTCAGTACGCGCGGACCAGACCTGCCGATCCCGATGGTCAGACGGTCGGAGGCCCCATCATACGTTGACGCGGTGAACCGAAGCACATCGTCCCATTCGGCAACGTCCAGCCCCGCCTGCGTAAGATATTCGGCTTCGTTAACCGGGTCGTAGGGCGCGGGCTCCATGCTTACCGACCAGAAACGGTTTTGCGTGTTCTTCAGTAGCTCTCGCGTTTCAAACGGCGGACGATGGCGCGGAAAGCGGGGGCTGTAAGTCCAGGTTACACCGCCATCGACAATAGTCTTGCCCAACCCCAGGGCGAGGTTGACGACACCGTCTTCCGATCTGGCGGGGCCGCTCGGGTAGTAGTTGTGACTCCGGATCACTCCGGAGATGACCGGGTAGAAGCGCTCGTTGTAGCGCTCGCCGACGACCTCCTGGATGATGACCGCCATCCGCTCGTCGGCGGGGGAATGGTCGATCATCCGCATGTAGCTCTTGGCGTCTCGAAAGAACGTCGATGCCCAGACGTACTTGATGGCTTCGGTCAGCTTCTTGAACCGGTCATCGACGGAAGCCTCGTTGTTGGGGATCATCTTGGTTGCGTACACACCGGCGAAGGGGTGCTGCAAGGCGTCCTCCAGCAAGCTCGACGAGCGCACTGCCAGCGGCGTGTGGATCTCGGCCATCAAGGCGCGGAGATCGCCGACGATCAACGCCGGCAGAGCGGCCTGGAGGAATTCATGGGCAATTCGGTCGTCGGGCAGGTCTGCGAGTGCAACCTCGTAGAGGTCGTTCTGGGCCATGAACTGTGCGAATACGTCCGTTCCCAGCACCGTCACCCTGGGAATGGCGACAGTGACCCCTGGAACGAGATCGGCCGGACAGGCGTCCTGCAGAATGCGCTTGGCCGAGGCAAGCCCTAGCGCCTTGCCGCCGAGTTCACCGCCCCCGATGACCGTGAAGTCCTCGTCTGACTCAAAGAACTTGCGGTCGAACGGAGGATACATGCCTGGATTCGGCTGCTCGCCCATCGACTCGCTCGCCTTAGCGAACGCCTCTGCTGCCTGTTACACCCAGCCGCGATCCTTGCATGCCTGGGCGACGCGGGCGATGGCGATAGTGTAAGCGGCGTCCCGCATGTACAGCTTGCGCTTGCGGGCCATTTCGCTTACGCCGATAAACGCCGAGGTCATCATCAGGTCGAGCTTGCCGAGCACCTCGTCCTTTTCCCAGAAGTAGTTCATGTTGCTTTGCACTTGCTCGAGATAGCTGCAAGTGACCCCGCCGGCGTTGGCCAGAAAATCGGGGATCACGAAAATCCCGCGTTCGTGCAGGACGTGGTCGGCCTCCGGCGTTGTTGGGCCGTTGGCCCCTTCGGCTATGAGCTTGACGCGCTTGGAGATGTTCGAGACGTTATCGCCCGTAATCGAGTTCTCGAGAGCGCAGGGGAACAGGATGTCGACGTCCTGCTCGATCCAGGCCTCGCCGGGCAGTTGCTCGTAGCCCAGCTCGGCGGCCTTCTCCTTGTTGATACCGCCGAAGCGGTCGGTGATCTTCCGCAGCGCCCCTAAGTCCACTCCGTCCTTCTTGCGGAAGGTGTAGGGCTTCTGGTCCTCCTGGTCCCAGCAGGATACTGCGACGACCGTGCCTCCCAGTTGGTTGTACAGCTCGATGGCGTACTGGGCGACGTTGCCGAACCCCTGCACGGCGGCCACTGTGTCCTGGGGGCGGACGCCCGACTCCTTGAGCGCTTCCCGCACCGTGAACACGACACCGTACCCGGTGGCCTCCGTCCGCCCGAGCGACCCGCCCATGCCGACGGGCTTGCCGGTTATCACTCCGGGATAGTGGTCGCCGCGAATCTGCTCGTATTCGTCGAGCATCCAGAGCATGTGCTGGCCGGAGGTCATTACGTCGGGCGCCGGAACATCGCGCAGCGGTCCGACGTCCCGCGCGATTTGGCGCACATAGGCCCGACAAATACGTTCCTGCTCAGGCATGCTGAGATTGTGCGGCTCGCAGATCACGCCACCCTTGCCACCGCCCAGCGGCAGATTGGCGACGGCACATTTCCAGGTCATCCACATCGAAAGGGCCCGCACCGTGTCGGCGGTTTCCTGGGGGTGAAACCGAATGCCGCCCTTGGCCGGGCCGCGGGCGTCGTTGTGCTGTACGCGAAAGCCGCGAAAGACCGTCGTTGTTCCGTCATCCATCCGAACCGGCAGGCTGAAGTGGTACTCGCGCATCGGATGCCGCAGCAGATCCTTGGTCCCCTGATCCAACCCGAGAGTCTCGGCGACCTTGTCAAACTGGGTCTGGGCCATCGCGAACGCATTGAACGGCTTGGTGCTCATCGATACTGTCCCTCATCAAAACGGAGCCAACGGCAGCACGCACAATCCGGAGCCGGTCGGAGAACGCGCCAAGCAGCGCCCAGGCGTTATCCGCGGCTGATACGCATGGCAGAGCACGACGCGTGCCAGCCCGTCCGGCAGATCAGTTTAGTAGGGCCTTCGTGCGGGGTGATTATGGCAGAAGAGCGCGTCCCGGCGAGGTGACCGCGACGGTCGGCGCCAAGTCCATGATCTCAAGTGATTATGCCATCAGGGGTTGCAGCGCCCCACCTCGAGAAGGGAGTCCGAGCCCTGCGGGCGTCGCACGATGGGCCGTTGGGGCAATTAACGGCAGACAGTTCAGTGACAGTCCCCTCGCGCCGGAGGAGCAGGGCGGTCGCGGCGGCAGCGTGCGCCATTTGGAGGAGTGTCCCGGGCAGCAGCCTGGGTGCGGCGCGGTCCAAGGTGCCGGTAGAATCTCAGCAACGGAGCCACGCCGCTTCCCGCGCAGGAGTCAAAGACCGCGGGCCTCTGGTACTACGCAGTTCTGCGCCTTCGCGCTGAGCCAGCCCGGCCAGGGCTACCCATCGATGCCGTATCGCTTCATCTTCCGCCAGAGTGTGCTGGGGGAGATCCCAAGTTCGGTGGCCGTCAGCTTCCGGTTGCCGTTGCTGCGCGACAGCGCGGCGCGAATGGCAAGCGCCTCTGCATCCGTCAGTGGCGATCTCCCGGCGCCGGTCTCGGCCCCGTGAACCGAGTCCGGGGCAGACTCAGCCACCAGGCGAGGTACGTGTTGCAGGTCGATCAGGCCGCCTTCACAGAGGACGAAAGCGTGCTCGATGATATTCTGAAGCTCACGGACGTTTCCGGGAAAGTCGTAGGCCAGCAGCGCCCGCATCACGGCCGGTGAAGCACCCGCAATGGACTTGTCCTTGGCAGTGTTGAAGTGGTTTACAAAATAGTCGACCAGCAGGGGAATGTCGTCCTGGCGCTCTCGCAGCGGGGGCAGATCTAGGGTGACGACGTTGAGCCGATAGAACAGATCATCGCGGAACTTGCCCATGGCGACCAGGTCGCGAAGGGGCCGATTACTCGCGGCAATGATGCGCACGTCGGCTTTGACCGGCTTCGTTCCGCCGAGTGGCTCGAACTCGCGCTCCTGTATCACGCGCAGGAGCTTGACCTGAACCGCCGGCGTCAGCGTCTCGACCTCATCGAGGAAGACGGAGCCCCCCTTGGCTGTTTGGAACTTGCCCGGTTTGTCCTTCCTGGCGTCCGTGAACGCCCCTCTCTTGTAGCCGAACAACTCGGACTCCAGCAGTGTATCGGGCAGTGCCCCGCAGTTCACGACGACGTAAGGTCCGCTTTGCCTCGGGCTGAGATCGTGGACCGCCCGGGCAAAAAGCTCTTTGCCGGTACCACTCTCTCCTTCGATGAGCACGGTGCTCTCGCTCTCTGCGATGGCAGGCATGATTCGGAAGAGCTGTCGCATACGCGCGCTCTTGCCGACGATATCCCGGTAGGTGTACGACTGGGCAAGCTCCGTGCGCAGTCGTTCCATGGCCGACAGGTCCCGAAAGGTCTCCACTCCACCCACGACCTTCCCGGCGCTGTCCCGTAGCGGAGCCGCACTGATGCTGACCACAAGCTCTTCGCCTTCCGCGGTGAGCATGGTGACCCGCCTGTCGGTGACGGTGGCTTTGGATTGCATGGCATCGCGGGCGGGGCAAGCCTGGTCGCAGGCATCAGCCCGCAAGACGTCGAAACACTTGCGCCCGATGGCCTTCTCCCGGGGCACACCGGTAATCCGGGCCGCGGCAGGATTGAATGCGGTGATGTTGTACTCGGCATCGACTGCCAGGACGCCGTCCGCGACGCTCTCCATTATTGAGCGGCACAGCATCAAGGGCTCGGCAGTTACCGCGTCGCCGTTAGATCGTTTCGGTGCTTTCTTGGCCATATCCCTATTATCGGACCTCCGCGAGAGCGACTTCGCGATTTCTGCAACGTTGCAATAGTGAAAGACACCGTAGTGCAAAGATTGCATAAATGCAAACCTGCGCCCCGGCTCTCCTCGGACCTGCCGGCCCCGGAACCGCGAATAAGCCCCAGCAAGGCGGTTTTTGAGGAGCCCTCTACCCGCTAACGGGCGCGGCACGCGTGCTGCTATCTATCACCTCGGCTGAGCTGTTGGATGGTGGATCAGCTTGACGCTGCCGTGGACTTCTGGGCAGGGCTAAGAGTTGGAGCAGCGGCATGAAGGCCGCCATTGCCATACACCGAGATTCAGTCTGCCCTCGCCTGGACCGTGCCCTTCGGCTGGTCCTGGTGGAGATATGCGACTGCGAAGAGCTGTGCCGCGAGACAATCGACATCAGCGGCTGGCCAGCCCACGGGCGCGCCGAACGACTGGCCCGTCTGGGTATTGACGTGGTTGTTTGCGGTGGCGTCCGCGCGTTTGACGAGGCGGGTTTCGACTCCTCGCCCATCCGCCTGATCTCGGGGGTCGCCGGACCGGTGGAGACTGTCATTGGAGCGGTTTGTGTGGGCACCATTGAACATAACCAGGATTACTGGGATCGGCACGCAGAATAGTGAACGCAGGGCCGTGGACGCCGCCGCCGGCGGATGTGCTGAAGGGAGTCTCACCGGCATGAAGCCGGATAAGGACAACATCACCGTCGTGCCTGGCTTCTGTCAGTAGGTGATCTCGCGCTGGCGGCTACTGGCTGACGTCGTGATTCGGGATGAGATCACCCTGCTGAGCCGACCGGGCTCGCGTCCTCAGACCCTGGCTGTCGTGCCGTGCCGCGGCGGCTCAGAGAGACCAGGCCGATAATGGCACAGTGCCAGGAGGTAAGTCGTATGCCAGGTAGAGATCAAACAGGACCACGGGGACTGGGGCCAATGACCCGGCGCGGCCTCGGCTGCTGTGGTGAGCCCGGCGCGGTCGAGGCCTTGAACACCGGATTCGGCAGAGGGCGACGCAGAGGCTGGCGACATCGGTACTACGCTACCGGGGTGCCGGGCCGGGGTCGCACCAGCTCGTTGCCCGGCGAAGTACCGGCGCATGCGCCGGGACTGTCGGCGGAACAGGAGGCCAGAGAGCTTGAGGCGCAGGCAGAGGAGCTCGAACGCTCACTCGCCTGGCTAAAGAGCCGTATTAGTGAGCTTAATGCGACCCGGCAGGCCACGCCGAAGAGCGACGCCACATCGCCGTGAGCGGATCAGGGGCGTCGTCGCCCCCTGCGCGGCCGGCTGCGCCGGGGGGCAGGCCTTCTCGTGCTTCGATGATGAAGTTGCGGGCGCGCTGCTGGAGTCGCTGATTGGGCCGGAGGACGCGCCACAGTAGCCAGGAGCAGACAGGTCGCACCCAACCACCACCGTTGATCGGTGAAAGGAAAGACTCCCATGAGAATCGCTATTACCGCTTATGGCCCAACGCTTGAAGCCGATGTGGATCCCAGGTTTGGCCGGTGCACCTATTTCCTGATCGTCGACCCGGACACACTGGACTTCGAGGCTGTCGAGAATGCGAACGCCTCACTCGGGCAGGGCGCCGGCATCCAGTCCGCGCAGACCCTGGCCGGCCTGGGTGTGGAAGCAGTGCTCACCGGCAACTGTGGTCCAAATGCACACGAGACACTAGCAGCAGCCGGCATCGAGGTAATGCTCGGCCGCTCGGGGAGCGTGATGCAGGCGATAGGTGACTACAAAGCGGGACACTTGACTGCCGCGAGCGAGCCGAACGTAAGCGGCCACTCGGGTAGGACCGCGCATCGCACGCCCGAAGCGGAACCATCCACGCAGTTCGGCCAAGCTGCAGAAGGACGCCCGCCCGGACGACAGGCCATGCAAGGGGGCATGGGGCGTGGCGGTGGCAGGGGGCAAGGCGGGCGCGGCAGGGGCATGGGCCGGGGCCGCGGCAGAGGTGGCGGCGCGGCTTAGCCGGGCCGAGCCGGCGGCGTGAGATGAATAGCGAGCTCAATCAAGCTGGAATCGCGGGAGCGGACATGAGACTGCCAGGTGGAGTCACACACGACACTGCTGACACCTCGTCTCCGGATCTGGCGGATGGGCGCCCGGCGGGCATTACCGGCGACGACAGCGTGCCCGGAGCGGCATGTTGCGGCCAGCCGCGGTTCCGGCTGAGCGACGCGAGTGGAGTTCTGCGGTTCGA
>JANQGB010000130.1 GCA_028277545.1 Phycisphaerae bacterium
GGCATGCTTCTCGGTGGGACGCCGCGACTCTCTTGGGAGGCGCTCGGGGCCGGGCTCGGTGTGACCATACTCGTCGGCGAGAACGGGGAAACGGCGTGGGAGACGTTGGAGGAGGTGCTCTGGGCGGTGATCGCCGCGGCCGGACGGAAGGGCATGAGTTGGCCTGACCTCCTCGCCCTGCCGGCGACCGCCACGGTCGCTGTGCCGTTCGAGCGCTACGCGTTTGATGCCGAGACCATCGCAGCCCTGCCTGATGCACCGGGTGTCTACACCAGGCGCAGCGAGAGTGGCGAAGTCCTCTACGTGGGCAAGGCTGCGTCTCTGGCGCGGCGTCTGGCTGACTACTTCCGGCTTCACCACGGGCAGTTACCCGCCAAACTCCAGCGCATTCGCGACGAGCTCTACTCCCTCGAGGTGCAGGTCGTGGGGTCCGAACTTGAGGCCTTGTTGGTCGAGAACGACCGCATTGCCCGCCTGACGCCACGGATCAACGTCCAACGCCAAGTCAAGCCCGGAACCAGCCGCTACGTGGGCAGTTGTGGCGCGGTAGCAGTCGTCCTGCCGTCATCCGAGGGCCGTCGCCGCGAGTTGTTCGTCTTCGGCGGCGTGTCCGACGCCGTACAACTCCGGGTGATCGCTGACCGGCCGCCCTGTCGCGTCCTCGAAGCCCTCGCGGCCTATGCATCCGGCCGTCGGCCCCGCCCGCCGCCACATCCGCACCTGCACCGTTGGGGCGAGGTGGGCAACGAACTCTGCCTGCGTTATTGGTCCCGCTTCCGCAACGCCCTCCGCTGGATCCCGCTCGACGGTCCTGCTACGCGCAGCAGCACCCGCCTCGTTGCTGCCATCAAAGCCGCCGCAGCCAGCGACGAACCCGCCGAGTTTCGCCTCGGTACCGATGACATCTGATCACCCGGCTTGCCACGCGTTCCTCTTGACATGGATCTTCCGGTGGTCTATCTTTGAGTCAACCGATTGACTAATGACATTATGAACTCAATAAGTCAACCGAGTGATCTATGCATCTTCGGAGTCCTCACGTGTCCCACAGCATGACTCAAGCCGAACTCGGGCGCCTTCTCGGGTTGGACAAGTCCAGTATCTCCCTGGCCTTGCGTGACAGCCCGAAGATCTCGGCCGAGACGAAGACCCGGGTGCAGGAGGCCGCAGCCCGGTACGGGTACCGACCGAATGTGGCTGCGCGGCAGCTTTCGAGCGCCAGGGCACAGGTTCTGGCGCTGGTACTGCCGGCGTCGTTCGACACGCTGAGCCACACGGTGGCGGTTCGGACGCTCCAGGCGCTGTCCGAGTTGGCTCGCGGCGACGGGATCATCCTGGGGATTGTGTCGGCTGCGGAACTGGAGGACGAAGGGGAGGGGCGTTTGCTGTTCCCGGACGGCTTCTTCATCTGGGGTGATGTGCCCGCGACGACGACACGTGACTTGGTTCGCGACGGTCTCCCGGCCGTGGTGTTGGATCCGAACCATCCCTCCTACGAGGGGTGGACCGACGCCGCTGTCACGGTGGCCAACGTGGAGGGCGCGGGAATGCTTGTCCGGCATCTGATGGATCAGGGCGCAACTGAGTTGCTGGTTGTGGGCACGGAAATCGGGCACTTGGGGCACCGGGCCCGGTGGGCCGGCGCACGTCAGGCCTGGGTGGAGCAGAACCCATTGCCGACAAGCACGTTTTGTGCGTTGGAGGAACTCTCGGACGATGCTCTGCGACATGTGGTCAACAACACGACCAAGCCGGGGATCTTCTGCGTGAACGATGCCGTTGCATTGCAGGTCTGGCACCGTTTGAACAGGCTCGAATTCCGTACGCCCGAGGATGCGCTTCTCGGGGGATTCGATGGCGATCCCTCTGGCGACGTGCTGGGGCTGACGACGCTGGAGTTCGACTGCCGAGGCTTGGCTCGACGTGCCTATGACGCACTCCTGGGAATCCTGAATGGCGTTGACGTTGTGTCGCCTCCGCCGATCGAGGTGCGGTTGCGGATTGGAGCGACAACTGGCGGTGGAGGGACGAGCTGATGCTTGCCGCGGTTCTCAAGGATGTGGACGGTCTTGTACTGGAGGATGTGCCGGCCCCGGAGCCGGGGATCGGCGAGGTCGTGGTCCGTA
>JANQGB010000133.1 GCA_028277545.1 Phycisphaerae bacterium
AAGCCAGACCAGTTGATGGTCAAGATCGTCCACGACGAGTTGGTCCGACTGATGGGCCCCGTCGATCCGCGAATTCCCTTCGTATCCCCCGGTCCGACGATCCTGCTTATGGCCGGCCTGCAAGGTAGCGGCAAGACCACCACCTGCGGCAAGCTGGCCAAACACATCATCGCCAAAGCCAAGCGCCCGCTGCTGGTGGCAGCGGACCTGAAGCGGCCTGCCGCTATCGATCAGCTCGAGGTTGTCGGCCAGCAGGTGGGCTGCCCGGTCTACACCGAGCGCGGGCACCTCAACGCTGTCAAAGTATGTCGCAACGGCATTCATCAGGCCCGCAAGACCGATCGCGACGTGGTCATCCTGGACACTGCCGGCCGACTCGCCATCGACGAAGAGATGATGACCGAGGTCGCCAAGATCGCCCAGGTTACCGGGCCTCACCAGATTTACCTGGTGCTCGATGCCATGACCGGTCAGGACGCCGTCGGCACCGCCAAGGTCTTTAACGAGCGGCTGGAACTCGACGGCGTGATTCTTACCAAGTTTGACAGCGACACCCGTGGCGGGGCGGCGCTCTCGGTCAAGAAGGTCACCGGCAAGCCCATCAAGTTTATGGGTGTCGGGGAGAAGATGGAGAACCTGGAGCCCTTCCACCCCGACCGCATCGCCGGTCGCATCCTGGGCATGGGGGATATGCTGACCCTGGTCGAGCAGGCCCAGCAGCAGTTCGACGAAAAGGAGTCCAAGAAGCTCGAGGCCAAGATGGCCAAGGGCGTCATCACGCTGGACGACTTCCTGGATCAGATGAAGAAGGTCAAGAAGATGGGCTCCATGAAGAGCATCATCAAGAAGATCCCGGGGTTGGGCAGCGAGATGGGGGATATGGACATCGACGACAACGAGCTGGTCCGCATGCAGGGCATCATCCACTCCATGACCCGCAAGGAGCGGGCCAATCCTAACATCATCGACGCCTCCCGCCGCCGGCGGATCGCCCGCGGTGCGGGCTGCGAAGCCCAGGACGTAAGCGGGCTGGTCAAGACGTTCGGCCAACTCCGCGAAGCCATGAAGGCCATGGCCGGCATGAGCCTCACGCAGCGCATGAAGTTCAGTACCCAGATGTCACAAATGGCTATGGGCGGTGGTTTGCCCAAGTTCAAGTCCTCGACCAAGGCCCGTCAGCGCCAGGTCTCCAAAAAGGACCGCCGTAAGAAGCGCAAACGCCGCTAGACCCGGCGCCGGCGCCGCGGCCGCCATCATCGATCCGGCATACTGAAGACCTCCGCAAGGCAGGCAGAGCAGCCTTAGCAGGCCTGTCAGGCCGGGAGCGGCCGTCTGGCCCGGCATTCGCCCTGCCCCCCAGTCCGGCCAGAACGCGCCTCAGTTTGCCAAATCCGAGCCTGTAACCTGCCGATTTATAGGAACTTGGCGGGCGCGTGGTGCGCTCCGTGTCCGGCGAGGTCCGGAACCGGACGGTGTCGGTCACGGCGGCGCAATGTCGATGGGCGGCAACTAGCGTGTGGGGTACGTGAGACGTGCTGTTTAACTCCGTAGCGTTCCTGGTCTTCCTGCCCATAGTCTGGGGATGCTACCACGCCCTGCGCGGGTCTCAGGCCAGGGCTGTCCTGCTGTTGGTGGCCAGCTACGTCTTCTACATGTGGTGGCGGGTCGACTATGTCGTGCTGCTGCTGCTGTCGACGGCGGTGGACTATACGTGCGGGTTGGCCCTGGGGCGGGCTGACCGTGCACTTGCCCGGCGGCTGACCCTGGCCGCCAGCGTCGTCGTGAACCTGGGACTGCTGGTCTCGTTCAAGTACTGGAACTTCCTGGCGGGTCAGGTGCTCTCCATCGGACGAATGTTCGACCCTGCCTTCGAGCTGCCCCTGCTCGATGTCCTGCTCCCGGTGGGCATCTCGTTCTACACCTTCCAGACCATGAGTTACACCATCGACGTGTACCGGCGGAAGGTGGAGCCGGAGCGAAACCCGGTTCGGCTGGCGCTCTACGTCTCGTTCTTCCCGCAACTGGTGGCGGGTCCCATCGAGCGACCTGGCAGGCTGCTCCCGCAGATCCGTTCTCCCCGGGCGGCTACCGCGGATGAGCTAGTCTCGGGCCTCAGGCTCATGCTGTGGGGCATGTTCAAGAAGGTCGTGGTAGCGGACCGCCTGGCCATTTACGTCGACATCGTGTACGGCGAGCCGACCGGGCACAACGGGGCCCAGCTTCTCTTGGCCACTGTGTTCTTCGCCGTGCAAATCTACTGTGACTTTTCTGGCTACACTGACATAGCCCTGGGTTGTGCACGGACGCTGGGCTTCGACTTGATGAAGAATTTCCGCCGGCCGTACCTGGCGTGGTGTCCCACGGAGTTCTGGCGGCGCTGGCACATCTCGCTGTCCACGTGGTTTCGGGATTACGTCTACATCCCGCTAGGAGGATCGCGTCGGGGCGTCACCCGGGGCGGCCTGACGCTGATGATCACCTTCCTGGTCAGCGGCCTGTGGCATGGCGCCAACTGGACCTTCATTGCCTGGGGGGCCGTGCACGGGCTGATGGTGCTCATCGAGCGGGCTGTCAGGCGAGCTCTTGGTCTGGGCCCATCGCGAGGAGACGCGCGGCTCGGTGTTCGCCTGGTGGGGGCGGCCATCACCATTCCTGGCGTGATCATCGCCTGGGTGTTCTTCCGGGCCGACTCCTTGAGCAGCGCGACCTACATTCTGACCCATCTGTTCAGCGACCTGACGCTGCAGGGCATCTCGTGCCATCTGTATCGAACGCACTTGCTAACCTCGCTGATATTGGTTGGCGTAGTGGTTGGCTTTGACATCCTGGAAGAGTGGCGTGCCCGGCAGCAGGCCGACTCGCTCTGGGCCATTCTGCCGCGGCCGCTACGTTGGTGCGGCTACTGGTCGGTGGCGGTCTGTATTGTGTTACTGGGGCAATTGGCCGGTACCCAGCAGTTTGTCTATTTCCAGTTCTGAACGGCGAGGTTGCAGAAGCTCTGGTGATGACGACAGCAACGATTGAAGCAGACCACTTAGGACCGGTGGAGTTGCCGAGCTCCGTTCCTGCCGCGGCAGATCCGCCGGAGCAGGCGGCCCCTCCGCAGGTTGTTGGGGCGCCCCTCTCCTCGGTGTGGCGTCGACTGGTCCTGTTTGCAGCCGGCCTGGCCCTGATTCTCGGTGGTATCGAGACGAGCCTGTACCTGGCGGACAGCACACTGACGCCGCCGCTGGAAGACGTCAGCCGGCATCCGGCTCCGTACGTCGAGTTCTATCAGCAGCCGAACTTCGACCGCAACGGGATCGTCACCAACGAGGCGGGTTTCCGGTACGGGCCGCTGCCCCGCGCCAAACCGCCGGGTGAGACCCGCGTGTTCTTCTTCGGTACCAGCGTCGGCTTCAATGGTGTGACCAACGAGGCCACCATCTCAGGCTACATGGAACGGATGCTGGGCGCGATGCCGGAGTATACCGGGCGGCGTATCCGCGTGGTCAATGCCAGCGGCGTGTCCTTCTCGACCGGGCAATCACTGGCCCTGCTGGTCACGCGGGTGTTGGAGTATGCCCCGGACCTGGTGATAGTGTTTCACGGTCCCGAGGCGCTGTTCTTCCCGGTCAGCTTCGAGAGCCGCCCGGGATACCCGTTCAATTTCATGGTCCGGGAGGATCTTCACGCATCGCTCACCGGTGAGGCGGTACAGCCGGACCCGCTTATCAGCCTGTTGATGCGGACCCGCACCATGCAGTTCTTCCAGCCCGACCTCCAGCGGCGGGCGGTCCAGTCGGAGCTGTTCCGTCGCAACAACGCCACGACGATCTCCTCGCTGGAGCAGTACGATCCGTACATAGACGCGGTCATCAGCGACGTTTCCAAAATGGTCCGAATCGGTGGCGCGTACGGCGCCCGCACGCTGGTAGCGGTACCACCGGCCCGGGCCGGCAGCATCCTGCCGGGGGGACTTGACCGGCTGGGTTCGCGTCTCGAAGACGCCGTTAATTCGCAGCCGGGAAACAGCGTTCGGTACGTCGATACGCTCAGCCTGGGCGTGGAACTGGACGATCGCCGTCTGTGGTGGTCAGACGGCATACACTGGACCGATGAAGGCAATCTTCTGATCGCTGAGTGCCTGGTGCATTCGATTGTCGAATCAGGCCAGTTGGACAGGTCGCTTCTGGCGGCCGGCAGACGAGCCTCGGAATAGCCGGGGCGCTGCCTATCCGCTGTGGCGTTGGGCGACCCGCTACTCCTTCGGTGGCAAGGGGCGAATCGTAACGTCCCCACCCCATCCACCACCACCGCACTCACCGGCCCGCCAATCCAGCGTTTGCGGTCGCTCGTTGGTCAGGTGAATGACTATCTCAACGGGGCTGGGAGCCTCGCAGACGGCGATCTTCCAGTCTCCGTGATGCTTATAGTGAAGCACACCGTTGGTAGCGCCGGTTGGCATCGCTGCCCGCCGACGTAATTCGCGCAGGAGCGGTTCGGCCGCCTCTGCCGGTGCCGGCATAATCTGGTACCACCCCTCTGCTGGCGGGTTACTCTCGGGGGGCGCTATCATGAATCCGCGCAAGCAATCATGGGAGAACAGATGCAGAGCGCAACAATGATCGGCAACCGTCTGGCAGAGTATGCGCCGTATCAACTCCGCTATGTCGGCGCGCGGAATCTTCCCACTGGCCGAGACTCTGATATCGCCCACCTCTGGAAGCGGGGCGTCCAGGTTCAGCCCCTTGGTCCATCTTCTGAATCCCACCGGTGCAATCATCTGAAGGCCGATTCGCTCAGTGTCGTATCATGCTTGCCTGATGACCAATTATAGCGTGTGCGGTGAGCGGTCAAGCGATGGGAACATGTCGCAGTATCGGATGGCGCTGACGTTGTTCCTCTGATCGGCGCAGTGCGGGCACAGCAAGACAGGAACGGAGCAGGCCCAAAACGCCGGGCTGTCCGAATGGCAAGTGGCGATTACCTTGTGGACGTTCGCCGTCGCCCTGACAGGGCGTTGGCACTTGGCCGCGGGTGGAGCGAATCGGAACCCGTGGATAGAGCTTGCTTGCCCCGAGAACACCGTCCCGGCAGGGACGGAGGACAACGGTTCGTTCGACGTGTCTTCCGGCTTCGTCGCGCCGCGCGGGTACTTTCCTGTGCCCCTTCAGGGCACCAGATTTGCACGTAACGCACGGGTTCCACGAGTTCCGCGGTGCTCCACCCGTGGCTATTCGCCTGTGCCCCTACGGGGCATGGGCCGAGACGGGGCTCGCCACGCTGATCATCGGGCTCGCATCACATGCGGGAAGGTCTTCTTCTGCTGGTTGCCCGGATACTACCTGAGTCATCCGCGTGCAACAACGTGTGCCGGCTGCCTCGCTGGTCCACATTGCCTACGGATGTTCGACAACAACGTTGGCCGGGTCCGCGTTGGTTGGGGAGGGCGGGTCCAGGGCTACTATGTCGGCGGCGACGTAGATGGCGATGGGGTTCACCTCGCCGGTCTGGTACTTGACTTCGCGGGCCCGGACGGCGACGCGGCGACCTACGAAGGCCTCCACATCGAACTCCGTGTCCCGGGGGATTTCGACGTAGCCCAGCGTGCGCACGGGACTGACCGCCGGGTCGACCAGGCGGTAACGTTGCGGGCCGGCAGGTGAGTCGTACACGGCGCTGAAGCGCAACTCGCCCTCGGCATCGAAGCCCTCCTTGATGGTGAGCGCCGTGGGGCGGATGTTGGCCCGGGCGGTCATGGCTTCCTGCCGGGCTGATTTGACCTGGTCACCCAGGTTGCGAACCTGCTGTACCGCCCCGATTATCTCGATCATGTCGGCAATCTGGGTGCTGCGCGTTCTGGCATAGGCCCGGGCGAAGGCGTCGGTTTCCTGTTCGACCAGTGGAGCGAAGCGCTCGAGGATGGGGGCCAATTCGCGGCGGAAGAGGGGCTTGGCCAGTTCGGCTTTCAACTCGGCGTCAATCTCCTTGATCTGCTGGCGGTAGTCGGCGATCTGCGCTTCGACTTCCGCTGGAGACGGCACCTCGGGTTCTCCCGTCAGCGGTACGGCCGCACCGGTCGGGGCATCGACCGGTTGCTCAGCAGCAATGTCGTTCTCGGCCGGCAGCTCACCCTGACTAGCGGCCTCGAGCTCCAGCAGGGCCGCGGGCACGCGCTCGACGTAGGTGCTGTGCATCCACAGCTTGGCACCAGCGGGCGGTATGATGCGGTAATAGCCATTCTCCTCCCGGCCCAGAATGGAGACCTCAGCGCCCCTGGAGAGCTTCAACTGAATGGCGTACATCTTGGCGGTGAGCAGTGACCCGGCGTACACGCGAACGTTGTTGCCGTTCACCACGCCTTCAGCACCGTCGCCGGTGTCCACGTATGTCTCGGAGATCAGGCTGTAACAGCCGTCCGGTGGTTCGATGGCCAGCCACTCGCCTTCCTGGCCGACTACCGTAATCCTGTTCCCGGCGTTCAGCTTGCTGACCGGATAGTAGTTGCTGCTGGCGCCGGCTCGCACGTACACGTCGTTGCCGGTCACCTCGGCCAGATAGTCCGGCTGCTGCGCAGGTTCGGCCGGCGGCTCGGCCGGCGCGAAGGTTGCCACAGCGGCGACCAGAATGAGCGTAACAGCCAGGGGCAGTCTGCGGGCGGACATGGCTTCAATCCTTTGAAATGGATGTCGATCCGTCGATAACACCTTTGTACTTTAAGCATATCCGCAGCGGCGAAAACAGTCAAATTCCGTGCTATACTCCCGCCCTATGCCACCTGAACCGAACCAGGCAGTTGCTCGCCCGCGCGTCGTCGCCGTTGATGCAGGCGCTGACGTCGAGGCCGTGCTTGTGAGTTTCGCAAGCGAGCGTGAGCCGTTCGTTCTGGAAAGTGCCGCCCCCCATCCGACTTACGGGCGATTCACCATCCTGGGCTTTGACCCCGTTCACAGCCTGGCCATTGACTCGGCCGAGCCTCTGCCGATCGACCTGCTGGAAGCAACGATAGCCCGCTACCCATCCTGCGGCGGTTCTGAAGAGGTTCCGTTTGTGGGCGGCTGGGTGGGATTCCTGACCTACGAGGCTGGTTTGAGCATAGAGGGCATTACTGCAACCACGGCCTCTGACATTCCGCTGCCGGCGGCGCGGTTCGCGCTATACGACTCGGCCGCGGTATTCGACCATACGCGGGGCGTGTGGTACGCGGTGGCGGTAGACTGGCCCGCGGGGTCTGGCGTTAGCCGTCCGCCGGCCGAGCAGATCTTCCCCTGCAGACGCGTCAGACGTTGCTGGACCGGCGGACGGCTAACGCCAGACCCCGCGGTCCAGTCTACCGCCACCGCGTACCACACGCCCCGC
>JANQGB010000196.1 GCA_028277545.1 Phycisphaerae bacterium
GGTGTAGGGCACGCCGTAGAGCAGTACGCTGGCTCCACCGGTCAGGGTGATCAACTCGCTGTCATCATCCGACAGGTTGATGGTGGTGCCGCCGGCCGGATCGACCGGCAGTTCGATGATGGGGTAGGCGCAACCGGCGTAGAAGTCCACCGAACCGTTGGGGATGAAGTTCAGGCTGATGTTGTCCAGGTCGTTGTCCGACTCGAACAGCTCGGTGTAGAAGTCGGGCACCTCGGGGGTAGTAAAGGTGTAGCAGTTGCCACCGTTGTCGTCGAACGCCAGGTTGCCCGCTTCGTCCTGGGCATCGACGCTGTAGAAGTAGGTAGTGTTGTCCACCAGGCCGGGCAGGTTGAACGCGTGACTGGTCTTGAATCCTGCCTCGGCGGCCGATTCGGTCAGCGAATCGCAGTTCAGCCCGTAGTACACGGTGCCGTTGGCGTCCTCGTCGCTTTCGAAGAGGACCCTGGCGCTGCGCGGCTCGATGTCGACGGTCTGGACGGCGGAGATGACCGGCGGTGAACAGTCAACCAGGGCGGTATCGGTCACCACCACGTTGACTCCGCCCTGGCCGTCATCGGCGTCGATGTAGGTTGCAGTAATCTGGTCACCGTCCGCGATGAGCAGCACACCGCTGCCGTCGGTGGTGCTGACGTCGATCGTGTTGCGGAAGGCGGCGGTCTCGGGCCCGCTCTCGGTCAGCAGGACGGTCTCGCCCGCCGGTTCGGAATCGGAAGCGATGGAGACCGTTACGGTCTCGACTACGGTGTCGTCGGTGTTGAGATCGCAATCCACCACCTGAATGGTGGCTGACGCCTCGCAGGCGTACTTGGTTCGGTCGAGGGACATGATCCCCTGCGGTGAGCAGGCCACGAGGAACGGCGTGGCGACCAATGAGAACGACTGCGGCCCGTCGGCCACGTCGAAGCCGGACACCTCCACGCGGTAGGCACCGGGTGCCGGGGCGTCGATGACCACCTGCTCGATGTTGTTGGCGTGGTCCGCCTGGGTGCGGACGGCCGGGTTGCTGGGGTTGTCCGGGTCCAGCGTCCAGGGGAAGTACTCAGTGCTGGCCACGTCGAACACGCGGAGTTCCAGATCGTTGACCAGGTTGGGGGCGACGTTGGGCAGGCCGGGCGTGTCATCCCAGGCCAGAGTGACTTTCAGTTCGGTGTCGCCGGGATCGACGACGATCAGTACGGAGAACACTTCGCCCTGGCTGACCTCACCTTCCAGCCAGTTGCCATCGCGCAGCACGTCGATGGCCGGCACTACCCGCACCGACCCGTAACCGGTCTTGTAGTCGGGGCCGACCTCCTCGATGTCCTCGGCGGTGTGGGCCAGCAGGACCTTGAGCGTGGAGTTGCGGAAGTCGGGCTCGCCGGGGTACTGGGCCCGGTAGTCCTGCAACAGGAGGGCGCCGACCCCACACACCGTGGGAGAGGCCATGCTCGTACCGCACTTGCCAGTATAGCTACCGCTGCTGGAGCAGGAGGTGACGGTTGAGTCGTCGTCGGTTTGGCAGCCCGGTCCGGACACGTCCGGTTTGAGACGGCCGTCGTCGGTGGGGCCCCAACTGGTGAAGTAGGTCACCGAATCATCGTTCGAGTTGATGGCGCCGACGGTGATGTGGTTCTTGGCACAGGCGGGCGGGGCGGTCGTGTGATAGGTCGTGCCGCAGCGCCCGGAACTGCGTTCATTGCCGTTGGCCCAGACGATACGGAACGGCTCGGAGAACAGCGGGTTGCTGCCGTCGCCTCTGACGATGGTGTCGATCAGGTTGGAGGTGACGCCGTAGTTGCCCTCCCACTCGCAGGGGTAGCCGTTCGAGGCCGTGTTGGTGCCGATCGAGTTGTTGGAGATGTGGGCGCCGTAAACGTTGATTGCTTCGCTGTAGTCGGCCTCGATGTCTCCCGGGTCGGTGTAGAGGAAGCCTTCGTGCAGCCCCCCTTCCTGCTCGAACCCGTAGGACTCGATGATCACGGCCGGTGCCATTCCGCGGTAGGTTCCGCTGCTGCTGGCTCCGCTGCCACCGACAGTGCCGGCTACATGGGTGGCGTGATCGGATATGCCTGACGAGTCGCGGACCGTGAGCCGCCCGCCGAAGTCGTCGTGCGTTGCCAGGGCATAACCTGCGTCGTAGACCAGCACGGTCACTCCCGAGCCGTCCAGGCCGTAGGGCGGAGCCTGGGCGACGTCAGCGCCGACGCGGGCCCGGTTGCTGTTATTGGTCTCGTCGAACCTGGGCAGCGGGGGCTCGATGTACTGCACCGCGTCGCGATCTGCCAGCGGCTTGATCTGTGACAAGGGCAGTTCAATCACCAGCCCATTGATGCTGGCCAGAAACGAGCGGATCGTCGCTCCGTGCTCGCGGGCGATGGCTGCCCCGACGGACTGCAGGGGCACGTCAGGGTGGAACATCACGTAGACGGCGACGGTCGGATCGGCAGGCGGATCGGTGCTCTGTCCCTCCTTGCTCTCCTTAGCAGCGCTGCGGTCTGAGACGATGGCCCACGATGGGATGTTCTCGACGATCAGATCGGGATGCAGCTTCCAGTTTCGCTCGACAGGCAAGAGGTTGATGAGCCCATCGATGGCGGAGACTGCTTGGGCGTCGGCCCTCCCTGCATCCACCGCGGCGAAATACGCTCGGCTCGCTGGGCAGCCACGC
>JANQGB010000202.1 GCA_028277545.1 Phycisphaerae bacterium
GTTCTCCGAGATCGTGTCCACGCCTCCGAAGCGAACGCTCGACATTCGCCCCGTGGATACCGTCCTCACCCAGATTGAACCGCCACGCCTGGAGAAGCCCGAGCCCCCTCCCCCGCCACCTGAGGAACAGCCCCAGCACGAAGTGCAAACCATGCCGGAGCTCGTGGTCCCGCAGGAGAACAGGAAGCAGAAGCTGGATCTCGGCGTCACGCTCGATCTGGGTTTGGACCTGGGCGGGGACTTCCAGGTCGACTTCGCATTGACGCCGCAACCAGCACCGTCCGCCCCCGCCGCTTCCGTCGCACTGCCGAAACCGGAACCGGCGCGGTCTGTGTTCAGCCTGGATCAGCTCGACCGTGCGCCGCGGGCCATCCTCACGATGAAACCGAACACGCCGTACCGCGCCAAATCGCGGGGCATCGAGGGGTTCGTCGAGATCGTGTTCACCATCACCATAGAGGGACGAGTAGGCGACATCGAGGTCGTGGATTCTGAGCCTGGGGACCTGTTCGTACCTGCCGTCAAACGTGCCGTCGCCAGGTGGCGCTTCGAGCCCGGTGTCAAGAATGGAGAGAAGGTTGCCGTTCAGGCAAGGCAGCGGCTTCGATTCACCTACAAATGACCATCGCAACCCGCCCAATCTATCTGCATGTGCTTTCGGCCGGCTTGATCGCTGTGCTGGGATTGGGGTTGGTTGCGGCGCCCGTCACCCACGCGGCCCCGGACGAAACCACCTCTGAAAGCCCTGACGTCACGCCCGAAGAGGCCGTCGTGCTCCAGGAAGCACACCGGCTCGCGGGGGAAGGGAATCTCTCGCAAGCGATCGCCAAGCTGCAACCCGCCGCCACAGACCAAGCCAGCCCCATTGTCCTCGACACGCTGGGGGTCTTTCTGCAACGAGCCAATCGCCTCGGCCCCGCTGCGCAAGCGTTCCGACGCGCACTGAACCGCAACCCGGCGTACCATCGCGCGCGGAACAACCTGCTCAAGGTGTTGCTGCAGCAGGAAGCCTATGCCGAGGCGCTTCCCGTTATCGATGCCGTCCTCGAACATGACCCAGACCTGCACTGGGCCCGGATGACCCGGATCAGGTTGCGGCTTCGTGACGAAAAGCTCGACCTGGCGGCACCAGACCTGGTACATCTGATTGATAGCGGCATTCCGCCGTCCCTGAAGCCGAATGTCCCAGGTAAGGGCGAGCTGTGGAAGCTTCTTGGGTACATCCGCTTGAACCAGGGCCACGCGGGGGCCGCCGAGACGGCATTCCGGAACGCCATCGCGTACCTGCCGGATGAAGACGACCTGCGAGTGCAACTCGTGCAGTCAGTCCTCAGGCACCAGGGGATCGCCGCTGCCGCGCCTCTCGTCCGCCGCGAGCTTCAACGCACCCCGCTCAGAGCGGACTACTGGCGACTCCTTGCCGGAGCCGATTACGACGCAGACCGCCATGAAGACGCGATGGTTCGCCTGGAGTGCGTCCGGCGTCTCGGAATAGCGGAGAAGAAGGACCTCGCCGATCTAGGGGATCTTCTGCTGGATCAAGGCCTGATCGAGGAAGCGCTGGAATGCTACGAAGCGGCCGCGGCTCTTGACGCCCCGCCAATCTCGAGACTCCTCCATGCGGCCGAGGGACTCCTCTCCCTGGCCCGGCCGAAAGCCGCTGCCAAAGTCCTGGCCGCCGTTGAGAGCGCCAAGCAAGGCCTCGACCGTGACCAGAAGCGCCGGTTCCGTCTCCTGCAGGTCCGGGTTACCGAATCGGAAGGGGACAGCAAACGCGCCGTGGCCATGTACCAGCAACTCCTCAGGGACCATCCCCTTGACGGCGATCTCCTGATGCATCTCGGGCGCCTCCAGCAGCAACACGGCCACCTGGAGGAAGCCCTCACCTACTTCGAGCGCGCTGCTCGTGCCGCTCCTGACCACCGTGCCGTCGCCTTGGTACACCAGGCGCAGATCGCCGTCGAACGCGGCAACTACCCCAAGGCCGTCGAACTCCTCGAGAAGTCCCTCCGCGCCAAGCACCAAGCCTACGTTGCCCGCTACCTCAAACAGGTACGCAAGCTGCTGGATTAGGCGGACCGCAGAACATCGAACTGAGAACGCAGAACGCCGAAGGCAGAACGCGGATTCGCCATAGCCGAGGTCCGCGGCAACGAAACAGACGGGCGACGGCGCAGCTATTCAGCGAGCAACTCTGGGGGTACATTCCGCACGGCTGGATTCCCGGAAGAAAAGCAACAGGATGTTATCGTGAAGGGCAAAGCGCTAAGCATACTGGGCACGGGGTCGGACGTGGGCAAGAGCATTGTCGTGACGGCCCTCTGCCGGCTGTTCGCCAATCGCGGGCTGAGCGTTGCCCCGTACAAAGCCCAGAACATGTCCAACAACTCCTACGTCACAGTTGAGGGCGGGGAGATGGGACGGGCGCAGGTGGCGCAAGCCCAGGCCGCACGACCTGTGCGCCCGTGTCGCTGCTGGGCTTGAGGAGCACGGGATTCATGTCCACCAGGGGCTCAACGCGTGCGGCCTGGGCTTGCGCCACCTGCGCCCGT
>JANQGB010000341.1 GCA_028277545.1 Phycisphaerae bacterium
ATCCTCGGAACGCGGATACCGATGGCGACGGGCTGACTGACCTCGAGGTGGCCTTCGGACTGAATCCGCTTAACCCCGACACCGATGGCGATGGTCGGAGCGACGGCGACGAGGTGGAGAACGGCACCGATCCGTTCACGCCGGAGCCCGACATCGAGGGCGACGCCGGCGAAGCGATCGGCACCTACCGCGGCATCGACAGCTACGACTCAACCATCGAGTTTACCGTGTTCGAGGATGGATCCGTGGATGGCACGCTTAGCTGGATCCAGTTCCGTTTCGAGGTAGAGGTGCACCTGTCCGGCGCATTGTACACGGGCGAGAGCGGGGAGGTGGGCGTCTTTCTGGTCTCGGACGACTTCTTCCTGGCGTTCGACGGCGTGTTCGAAAGCGGGCAGTACGACCGCATCACAGGTACCCTGGAAACGGCCGACGGTGCCAGCGGTACGTGGGACGCGGAGCGCGTAACCGGTCGGCCGGGTCGGAGCGGGCCGCGCTCGCGCGGGAACAGTGCCGACTATCAGCCGGTCCGCGGGCGGCGCACGCCGCCGACCTTCCGGGTCCACCAGCGGGCCATCTGGCGAACGGGCTGCGGACACGACTCTCATTCGAGCGACGGGTAGGCCTCGGCGCCTGCCGCGGACTCTCTGCGGTGCCGACAGTTCAGTCGACGAGCCGGGACTCCGGCAGGTCACGCACGGTTGCGGTTGAGAGAACCGCACGGAGGCAGGCGTCGATTACCTGGGGCTTGCGGGCCAGGTGGTAGCGGTGACGGGCTTTGGGATCCGGACCTGAGGGCGTGGCCAGCACCACGGACGCGCCGGTTAAATCAAGGACGACGTCGCACTCCCGCAGATGGAAAGACCGGACTTTGGCACGCGTGCCGACGATGCCGAAGGCCATCATCTGTGCTATCCCGGGCGCGAAGCGGAAGTACTGCCGCTTGCCGAGGACAGCCATCAGATACAGGTAGGCATACCCGGTCAGGCAGGCGGCCAGCACCAGAAAGTTCACCGCTCGTAGCGCCCGCCATTGCTGGCTGCGCAGAGCGCCGGTCAACTCGGCGTAGGTAGTAGCGGCCAGCACGAGGAAAGTGAGCATCGTCCACCAACCGACTATCGCACTGGGCACCACGCGGGGGGCAAAGCCAGCCTCCGGCGTATCTGGCAGTAGTGGGGGGGCGTCCACGTAGTAGATGTACAGGCGACGATTCGAGGTAAGATGTTCCCGAATCACAGTGTCCAGTTGCCGCCCCCGGGCAGGGAGGCGACGCCAGACCTCGGTCCAGAGCAGGCTATAGCGGTGCAGGGTGCGGGCCGCGTCCTGCCAGTTGCGTGCCTCAACCAGGCGCTCCGTCTCGACAAGATCGGCGCGGGCCTGCCTGGTCAGGCGCAGCCACGCCGGGCAGGATCGTGCGACGACATAGCCCCAGGCTACGAGGAGCACGGACAGGTAGCGTAGCACGATCTGGGCGCCGTTGATGGGACCGATCGACCAAGGCCACGCGCCGGACACGTCGCCAGAGAGTGACACCGACCAGCATGCCGCCACGCTACACATTATCAGCAGGATCAGACTGACAGCGCTCGCGGTGCGAACCGTTACCCGGGCGGGTGCGGGGCGGCGAATCCACCACAACTCGACACCGCCTACACTCTGGGGCAGGTCAACTGCGGCCATTGGCCGATTCCGCTGTTTGAAGCCTGGCTGGGGCGCAGATTGCGCCGAAGGTGAAACCAAGCTGCCGGCGCCACATCCAAGGCGAACGGCCTACTCGCACGCCTGGTCGATGGGCCGACGCCCTGCGTAGCCGGCGTGCGGCTCGTGCCAGTAGCGGATCTCCGGCTCGCCCGGCTGCCAGCACAGAAGGATCTCCTGGCCGTTCCGCCGGGCAGGAAAGTCAACCATGCCGCTTTGAAGATCCTTGAGATCGCAGCCGATGCGCTCAAGTTCCGCGATCAGGTCGTTCAGTCCATTGACAATTAGGGATGCCTGCGTCTCCAGGTCCTGGGCGTCCGCCTGGCGGGTACTTGCGCCGTGCTCGTCATGCTGCGCGGTTTTGGCTGTTCGTCGCAGCAGTTCGAGTTCCTGATGGCGGGCAACGACGTCAGCTACGATGCGACTGACCAGGGGCAGCGTGCGGTTCGC
>JANQGB010000330.1 GCA_028277545.1 Phycisphaerae bacterium
CCTCGGTCCCCACCCTGACACCGAAGTCGGCCTGGGTGAGACCCTTGATCGAAACGTCGCCGACGCCCGGCGGCTTAAGCCCCTCGGGACCGTCTACCAGCACGCGAACCAGGAATCTGCCGGGGGCGTTGGCCGGGCCCGGGTAGGCGGGGCGGGTGAAGATCGGCCGGACTATGGAGACGCTGACCGGTCCGGAGTCGAACTCGTAGTCGAACTGCGACGCGTCATCCAGCCCCACGATGATAGCCCCCAGGCGGGTCAGGGGGCTGGAGGCGTTGTGCAGGAAAGCGCGGGCGTATTCCTTACCGACCTGCTTCGAGAGGATGGTGGCCCGCTCCGGATCGCCTACACTCTCCGGTGCCTTGACGCCCACCAGTGACCAGCCGATCTCGTTGAAGGCATCTCCACTGAGGCCCACCGCCTCGCATACGCCCGAGGAAGACGGCGCTGGAATGGTCACTTCGTAGAATTTGTGACCGTACGACGGCACGTTGTCCACGTCGGAGAAGGGGAAGCCCAGCGAGCCGTCGTATACCGCGCGGCGCACCATGTTCTCATACGGTGACGCCCCGGCGCTGCCGGCCGGGGTCTCGTCCACGAAGAAATAGCGCTCGGGATTGGGCAGGGTGCTGGCATCGAATTCGCGGGTGTAGATACAGATTGCGAAATCGTGGAACAGCCGATTGAGGGACCCGCCGCCCGTGTCCACGATCGTGCTCTTCAGCGATCCCAGCGCGTCCTTGGTGGCGTTGGCAGTCAGGTCGTCCTCCACGTTCTCCCAGAGCTCGCGGACGAAGTCGATTCCGCTGTCCGGCTCGGCGCTGTTTGTTCCGAGTTGCTCGCAGCAGTAACTCCAGAACAGGCAGGCACGATACGACAGGGACATCAGCGAGAGGTCGCGGTAGGGTCCCAGGTCTTCGTGGTCCTCGTTCATCAACCGGTTGGTGTCAGTGATGAACGGCCCGTTGCCGTCCAGCTCGGTGTCGTAACGGTCGTCCAGGCATCGAGCTGTGCCCTCGGTGAACCAGGCGCCGAAGCCCAGGCTGCCGTCCAAGCCGCCGTTGGTTTCGTAGCGCCGCTGAATGCCGTGGAACATCTCGTGGCTGACGACCCAGCGCAAAGAGCGATCGCTGTAGCAACGCATCCGCGGCGCGTCCAGCGTGACGCAGGTCTGGTTGTTGGTACCGGTGTCCGCAGAGTCGAAGATGACGACGTCGACGTCCGGCAGGCCGTTGAACCAGGGAGATTCAAAGCCCCAGTCGTCGACCTGTCGGGTGTCGGCCGTCATGATGATGGGGCGAAGCTTGTCGGCCCAGGTCTGTGAGAAGTAGTCGCCGGCGTCGCCGCAGTCCACCCAGGTGTCGTCCGTGTACAGGATGTGCCAATCGATGCCTCCGATTGGATCTCCCTCCACGCTCTGATTCAGGCCTCCGGGCGTACAGGTCTCGGCGCTGGCGCCAGGGCCTGCTGCTGCTACGGCCCCCGCCACGATAATCAACGACATGAGCCCCGTGCCGGGCTTCGGCAATCTGCACATCGCTTCTCTCCGTCTGCTTGCGGACGAGTCACGGCCCCTGCGGGCCGAGCGCATCCGAGAACCATAGGTTGCCCAATGAACTGTCAATAAGAGAATCGACCCGCGCCCTGTTTTGACATGTTGTCGCGGATCCGTCCCGAACCACTAGCGGTATAGTGATGCGAATACGTTACGGCAAGGTGTGAGGCGTGTTATTCGCGGGCGACGATGTCGTAGTCTTCGGTCGAGCACCGCTGCTGTTAATTACACTGCTGGCGCTCGACTGCGGACGGGCAATCAAGCCCCTTTGTTACCGGGGACTTTTGCCTGAATTAGCGCCCGGTGAACCGGGTTGTGCCGCAGCCGGACAGCAGCATGCAGAATCTGCCGTGAGTCGGTTATGAGTGGTCCGTTATGTGCCAACTGGGCCACGATACGGCCGGCAAACGCCGCACGCAGGCAGCGATCAGGCGCCGGGCCAAAGAAGGGCGAAAGTGGCGCCGGTCAGCAGTCCATACACTATTCCATCCACCAGGTCCGTCAGGACGAAGCGCCCGGGTTTGCCGAAGAAGATGGCGTTGGGAATAGAGCCGGCACAGTAAGCCAGGACGCCCGCGGCGCCGGCCACTCTGAAGACGGGCAGGAAGGCCGCACCTGCCGGCCGGGCCAGCGAGCTCAGGTAGCCGACGAACACACTCACCACGATATAGAAGAGAAAGGTCAACACCAGGTTTCGCCCGAAGTTCGGCCTGCTGGCCAGGACGTTGATGCTGCCCCAGGGGCCGGCCGCGTAGCGATCCTTGAACTCCTGCGAATCCATGCCCTGACCAGGCTGGCAGCCGGGCCACATGTAGGTTCCGGCGGGCAACGCTAGGCTTCGCAGGTGGTCGGTCAGCGCCTTTTCGTTGGGCAGGGTCTTGATGTCTTTCTTGTGGTGGGGCAGGACCATCCAGGCCAGGAAGCTGGCCAGGAAGACCACGATCGCAGAGACAAGCACTGGCAGCCAGAGCTGGGAGAGAAGCACCATGATTGATCTCCTTCAGACGCGACCTATGATTCCCCGAAAGGCGGACCGGCCACCGCCTTCGCGATGCCCGCCAGTGTACTGCCGGTGCGGAGTCCGGGCCAGTGCAAACCTCGCGGGCGGTTTGGATGCGACGGCGGTGCCCGATGCGCCGATCTCAGGCCGGGGTCCTGGCCGCAGGAGGATAACAGATGTCCATAAAGGCCACGATGAAAGAGCTGGAGAAGTCCGGCACCGCCCAGAACCGGAAGGTCTACGCCCGACACGGCGTCGAAGGGCCGATGTTCGGAGTCAGCTATGCCAATCTCAAGTCGCTGACCAGAAAGATCGGGCGGGACTCAGCACTGGCCGAACAGCTCTGGGGCACCGGCAACCACGACGCCCGCGTGCTGGCGACGATGGTAGCCGACCCGGAGACCGTCACCGGCAGGACGCTCGATTCCTGGGCGAAGGACATCGACAGTTACGTCATCAGCGACGCCTTCAGCGGCCTGGTCGGCAAAACGAAGTTCGCCGCCCGGAAGGCCGACAAGTGGGCCAGGTCCAAGAACGACTTTCTCGGGCAGGTGGGCTGGAACCTGATCGGCGGGATGGCCATGCGCGAGGCAGCGGACGACACGGAGCGCCTGCAAACCCACCTGGAGACGATCGAGCGCGAAATCCACACGCGCCCCAATCGCACCAGGCACGCCATGAACATGGCGTTATGCGCCATAGGGATCGGCTGCGAGCATCTGCGTCAGGAAGCCATCGCAGTGGCCAGGCGCGTAGGACAGGTCGATGTGGACCACGGCCAGACCGGGTGCAAGACCCCCAGCGCCGAGGAATACATCAACAAAGCCGCCAAGCGACACAAGAAGCGTCGCTAGACTACAGATTGCCCAGGCCCGCTGTCGCAGCGACGGAGACCCCCCGTCCGGGCGGCGCTGAGCGGGGCTGGTCTCCCTGGCGCATCAGCGGTGCGCTGCCGCCGGGATAGTCTACATCGACGGGTGGCGTGCGCACTCAGCCGGTTGGCCGGTCAGCCAGCGGGCTGCCGTCTGGCGAACGGTGGCAC
>JANQGB010000333.1 GCA_028277545.1 Phycisphaerae bacterium
CCGGGGCGGGGCCGGGCACCGGAGGCCGCCTGCCCGCCGGGGCCTGTGTCGAAGCCTGCCCGCGAGGGTCAGATAATCTGTGCGGTACCGCTACGCGAGGAGGTGATATACCGGCTCGTCCCCGTCCTGATCAGCGTCTGACCGCGGAGTCGCACGAGGCCGGGCTACGGTTCGAGAACGTACAAATCGCCCTCCGGCCTCCAGCGTCCTACAACTGCGGCTATCCGCGGCCGGCCGGTCACTTCCGGAACAAGCACTACCGGCCGGCGTCGCCAGACGGCCTGTCGAATCAGGTAGGTCAACGCTTCGTCCTCTTCAGGCGTACGATCCGGCGTGGCGTAGGCGACTACCAGCTCTTCCAGCTTTCCGGGGTCCTGTGTCTCTTTGAAGTAGTAGATGGCGCTGGCGTGGTACCAGATGTCCTCCGTGATAATCAGGCCGTCCGGACTGGCCAGGTCGACAGCCTGCCTGGTGATACTGTCCACCGCACGGTCAGCGCACGACCAGGGCACCAGCAGGCGAACGTACTTGTCATCGTTCGGCCGGTCCTTTAGGTAGCCTTCCAATACACCACGGCTGCGCGCCGCGCGGGTGATGCCTACGTAGAACAGGGGCGTGGCCACCAGCAGCACGGCCGCTACTCCCGCCGCGACGACCCGCAACCGCCCCTGCAACCGCTGTGACAACCCGGTCCAGCCCCACCCGCCCAGGATCGCCAGGAACAGATAGACTGGCAGGTAGAACGTGTACTGGTCGGCCACGTTGTACCGTGCCACGAACAGCAGGTTGACGATCAGGCCACCGGCGACGTAGGCCCGGGCGAAGAACGGCGTGCCGAGCCGTTTCATATATATCAGCCCGCAGACCGCGGCCGGCAGGAGCAGATTGGGAAAGTTGAGCAGCGGAAAGAGAGCGGTGGTCAGCAACATGCGCCCCGAGGCGCCGACGTTCAGCGCGTTGCTCATGTAGTCGCCAAACAGCGCGGACCGCAGTGTGCCGGCGATGTCTCCGGTCGAGACCATTTGGGAGAGGATCATCAGCGCAAAGGGCGACGTGCCGACCAGCCACAGGGAACAGCACAGCAGAATCTCGAGCCAGACCAACTGTCCCCGCCGCCTGGCGTAGAGCATGAGGAAGACGATGACCGGCGTGGTCAGCGCTGCCTGCAGGTGGTTTACGATCCCCACGGCATTCATCAGGCAGGCCAGGGCCAGCCAGGGCCAGGACCGGTTGCGGACGAAGACGAAGACAAACCAGACTTCCAGCGACAGCAGGGCGGTCGTGAGGGTGTAGACCTCAGCGATCGTCGCCATCTGCCAGAAGGTGTGTGCTACCGTCAGCGACAAAGCGGCGAAGAGACCTGCCCGCGGGTTACTGGTGACGGTTGTTACGCAGCCGTAGGTGTTGGCCACCGTGACCGCAGCCGCCAGGGCGCTAAGCCAGGTTACGGCATAATGCGGCGGCACCAGATTCAACCAGAGGGCTAGCTTGGCCAGGCAATGGTGCAGGGGATGGGCGACCGCCAGGGAAGGGTAGTGGCCCAGGCTCCCGTGCAGGGCCTGGGCGATGTAATAGCCGGCATCGCGCCCCTGAATGCTAAGGTTCGCCGTGCTGGCG
>JANQGB010000344.1 GCA_028277545.1 Phycisphaerae bacterium
CATCGGACGGCGCCCCGACGGCCAGCACTTCACCGGCCATGGCGACGGACGCGCCGAACTCGTGGCTGGGAGATGTGTCGCTGGCGCGGAGTTGGGCGATCGGATCGCCGGTGGAAACATCGAAGACATACGTCCCGCCGCTGCCGGAGTGGTGCTCGGAACCCAGCGGTCCGCCGATGGCGACCCGGCCCGCGTCGATGGCGAGCGACCAGCCGGCGAAAGAGGCCGCGGGATCGGGAGGTGCCAGCGTGGCGGTCTGCTGCCCGGTGGCCGCGTCAAACAGATAAGCCCCACCCGTGTCACCCCTGAGGATGGCGCCGACCGCGACGACGCCGTCGTCGATGCCGACCGAATAGCCGAAGACTTGGAACGCGCCACCGTCGTCCGCGAGGAGTTTGCCGATCTGCGCGCCCGTCGATGCGTCGAACAGATACGCGGAGCCGGAACTCGTACCCAGGTCGTCGTCCGCAGGCGCGCCGACCACGACGATGCCGTCGGCGACGGCGATGCCATGCCCGAATTCGTCACCCTCCGCCCCGTCGTCGGGGAGTAGCTTAGCGAGTTGCAGGCCGGTGGACGCATCGAACAGGTAGGCCGCCCCGGAGGCGGAGCCGTTGTCGTCGTCTTGGGGTGCCCCCACCGCCACGACACCGCTGCCGATCGCGATGGAATAGCCGAACTCGTCGCCCTCCGCCCCATCGGTGGGGAGGAGCTTGGCCGACTGGGCACCACTTACGAGGTCGAACAGATATGCGGAGCCGGACTTCGTTCCATTGTCGTCGTCCTCCGGCGCTCCCACGGCGACGATATCGTCGCCGATGTCAACGGCTTGCCCGAACCGGTTGACCTGCAAACCGTCGTCTGGAACAAGCTGGGCAATCTCAGCGCGGGTGGCGGCATCGAACAGATGCACAGGCCGGGACTCCAGTGAGCCGGTGGATGGCACACCCGCGGCGATGATGCCATTGTTCACGGCGACGGAGCGCCCGAATTCGTCGCCGACGCCAGCCAGGCTGGAAATCAGCTTGAAGTCTTCGGCCAGTCCGTGCGCTCGGGCTTCGGACGTGAAGGCCACCAGAATAGGCAGCGCGGCGGCAATCAGGAGGCGTTTGGTACTAGTGGCGCAACTACGCATCAGTCACTCCGTATAGAGTGTAATTTTTGGCGATCCGGCAGATCGCGTTACCTGATTTGTAGTCAGCACGACGCCAGTCGGCAAATCAGATCGATTCTTCTATCCAAGTCCGCGCGTCGGTAAGTTGCCCAGGGTCAGTGGCGTCCCCGATGAGCCCCCGACGATTTCGGATTGCGAAAGGCCTGCCGATCGACAGTGGTCGGTTGCGGTTTGGTCGCAATTCCGGCACCTGCCGTGAGCCAGTGTCCGAGTATTGCTGCTACCACAGCTCAGAGGCGGCACCTCGATGACATTCGATTCCGCCCCTCGGCTTTAGTCATGAAGTGTTTTGTTGACAAGCACTTACACCCCGCCGCATCCGTTTGCGGGGACTATGGTGGGGAGTCTGCTCACGTCGTGCCCCGGAAAGCTCAACCGCAATCGCCGTTTCTGAGGCATAGACTAAGGAATGGCTTTGGGGCCGCCGACTTAATCGCCCCCGCCTCCGACGAGTCGCGGCCAGGCTGGGGCCGTTTTGTTGCTGCGGCAAGCGCGCGATGGGCGCACCGCTGCCGCGCAGTCGTCGAGATCGCTGTCGCCGTTCCCGCGTAACGGTCGCCCTCGCGCTCTGTGCCATGCTGGTAGCGCTGATGTACGCACCAGGCTTGGCCCTCGCTGACGTCAAAGAGCACGCTTTCGCGCTGCACCTGTGCTGCGTAGGTTCGTCGGGTTCTCAGGTTACGGTTGACGAGGGGGCGCTGTTTGGCGTGGGAATTCTGGTGTCGGTGGCGACGGGCGTTACCGACGAGGATGA
>JANQGB010000387.1 GCA_028277545.1 Phycisphaerae bacterium
GACCCAGGAGACTCGCACGCTGCTGCTGCCCGATGGTGCCCGCTGCCAGGTGGCCGCCTCTGACGTCGCTACGCACGATTCGTCTGGCGTACTCGCCACGCGCGTGCGGTCGGCGCTCGAATTGCTTTACGTACCGTACGTCTTCGGCGGCCGCTCGCCGCTGGGGCTGGACTGTAGCGGCCTGCTGGCCAACGTGGGTGCCCGGGCAGGTGAAGCGCGCGGGCGCGACGCATGGCAGCAGGCCTTCGCCGGCCGGTTGGTGGCCACGGGATGGTACCGCACCGGCATGCAGGCCGGCGACCAGGTGTTCTTCGTAGACGCAGCCGGCAAGATTTACCATACCGGGATTGCCCTGAACGCTACGCACGTGATCCACGCCGCACCTCCGTGCGTGCAGATCGGCAGTTTCGATCCCCAGGATCGTCTCTACGACCGGCGCATCGACCGCGACCTGTTCATGGTCAAGCGCCCGTAGGAGTGTCTCAAGACAAGGGCCGCCTATCGACTGCGGGGACCCCGGCACGTCGGGACGGTCAGCTCTCGGCCGGCGAAGCCGTAGCCGTTGTGTGTGGCACCGGCATCTGGCCGGTGACGGCAGTTTCTTCTTGACGACTGTGGCACCGGCTTCCAGCCAGTGGAGACAGCAGTTGTTTCTTATGTGGCAGCGACTTCTGGACCGCACACAACCTGATCCGGGAGCGCCCAAGCCAAAGTAGAAAACGCTTGCACAAGTGCGCTAGGCCCGGCATTTATGCCGGGTTAAGGCTACGACCGGGCCCAGCGCGCCGCCCGCAGAGCGAGAAGTAAATGAACCAGAAGACGGATCAAGACCCAACCATCCCCTGGGACCAAGATGACTGGGCAGGGGAGCTGTTACCGCAGCCGTGGCGGCTACGCCGAAGAGAGGGCACATTCAGGCTGGCGGACGGAATGTGTCTGCACGCCTCCAGCCAAATGGAAGAGCCCGAGACCGCCGCCCTGGGAGAGTTCCACACGCTGTGTTCGGAGCATCTGGTCCTGCGTCTTGAGATGCCCGACGCTGTTCCTGATCAGTCGCAGCCGGGCATCTATATCCGTTTGGCTCAGGAAGGCGACGCACCGCCGGTCAACCCACCTGATGCTGCGAGTCCGGAGTGTATTGCCCAGGGATACCGCTTGACCATCAAACCGCGGCGGGTCGATCTTGTCGGCCAGTCCTCGGTTGGCGTCTTCCACGGACTGCAGACCCTGCGGCAGATGCTAGTCATTCACGGTCGATCCTGGCCTTGTCTGGAGGTCGAGGATGTACCTGATTTTGCCGTGCGCGGCCTCTCCTACGACGTGTCCCGTGGCAAGGTGCCCACTATGGACACCCTGAAGCGTCTGGTCGATCGCCTGGCCGGCCTGAAGGTCAATCATCTGCAGCTATATATCGAGCACACCTTCGCCTTCGAGTTCAACCCCAACATAGGGCGCGATTGCGCGCCGCTGACGCCGGCGGAGATTCGCGAACTGGACGCCTATTGCCGTCTGCGCCGTATCGATCTGGTTCCGTCGCTGGCTTCGTGCGGACACATGGGCTTCGTGCTGAGCTTGCCGGAATATCGGCACCTGGCTGAGGTCGAGACCACCAAGGGCTGGTGGGACATGCGGTGGGGCGAGCGCATGCGGGGGCTCACCCTCGACGTCACCAACCCTGAGTCGCTTCAGCTTCTGGAGAACATGTACGACGAACTGCTGCCGCCGTTTTCGTCCGGTATGATTAACGTCTGCTGCGACGAGACCTACGATCTGGGACAGGGCAAGAACAAGGCACGAGCCGAAGAGGTCGGCATCGGCACCCTGTACCTGGAGCACATCCGGCGCCTGCGGGAGATCTGCCGGAAACACGGCAAGCGCCTGATGTTCTGGGGCGACATCATCAAGAAGTACCCCGAACTGGTGAGCGACCTTCCCGACGACGCCGTCGTGTTGCACTGGGACTACCTGGAGGACGCGGACTATGAGAGCACGCGGCTGTTCTGCGAGGCCGGTCTGACGACCTACGTTTGCCCGGGCACTTCGGCCTGGAACCGCGTGCTCAACGATATAGACACGGCGGACATCAACATTCGGCGCCACGCGGCCGCGGGACGGAAGTACGGGGCAACAGGCCTATTGAATACCGACTGGGGCGACGAAGGGCACTTCAACCTGCTGGGCACCTCGTGGCATCCTCTAACCCTCGGGGC
>JANQGB010000389.1 GCA_028277545.1 Phycisphaerae bacterium
GCCGATCGCCTCCCGCGTTATGGCAAACTGCTCGCTGACTTCGGCGGCGCGCTCCTCGGCCAGCTTCTCCGACTCCGCCGCCCGCTGATACAGAACTGACATGGTCACCGCATAGCCGAAACTGACCAGCACGAAGGCGCCGGCCATCGTCGCCAGACCGCGGTACCGGCGAATCGTCTTGGCCAGCAGGTAGCCCGCGCTGTCACGCTTGGCTTCGATCGGCTCGCCCGCGCGATAGCGCTGGATGTCTCGTGCCAAGTCACCGGCACTTTGATACCTGCGGGCCGGATCCTTCTGCAGGCACATCAGGATAATCGTGCTGAGCTCGTCGTCTATCTCCCGCCGCAGCAGGCGCGGTGGTCTCGGCGCGCTGTGCAGGATACTCTCCATCATGTCGCGGGCGCTGGACCTGCGGTTGTAAGGGAAGGACCCGGTCAGCATGTGGTACAGCAGCAGCCCGAGCGCGTAGACATCGGTCCTCAGATCGATTGTCTCGGGCGCGTTTATCACCTGTTCCGGCGCCGCCCAGGGCAGCGACCCTACGAACTGGCCGGCCGCGGTTGCCTCCAGCGAATCCGGCGAAGCACCCGCGGAGTCGGGGAGCGGTTTGGCCAGCCCGAAGTCCAGCACGTGCGGCTCTCCCTGATCGTCCACGCGGATGTTGCTGGGCTTGAGATCGCGGTGAACGATCCCGCGCAGGTGGGCGGCGTTGACCGCCTCGCAGATGCTTGAAAACAGCGTCAGGGTCTGCTCGACCGACAGCGTGTTGTTGCGAGCGTAGTCGTCGAGCGGTTGCCCGGCGATGAAGTCCATCACGTAGTAGCGCTGAAGTGCGGCGGTTCCACTGCTGTGGATGGCGACGATGTGCGGGTGCTGAAGCTGGGCGAGCACCTGGATTTCCCGCTCGAAGCGGAAGCGTTCGACGTCCCCACTGAACGGGCCGGAGCGCAGCACTTTTATGGCTACGCGTCGTTGCGTCGTGTTCTCGATGGCTTCGTAGACCCGACCCTGGCCGCCTCGGCTCACGTTGGCTACGACCGTGTATCCGGGGAAGACATCTTGCGGCAGACCGTGCGTCCGGTTTTCCCTCCGCAACTGCAGGGCCGGCCGGGCCTGCCGCCGCGCGTATTCCACGAGCTGCTTGGCTTTCGCGTCGTGGCTTGTTGGGTTGTCGCTCCCGTCCTCGGTCGACATTAAGGCCCCCTACCGGATTGAAGTGAAGCTGAAGCCTGGCCCCCCGCGGACGGATGGCGACCCCCGAGATTACGAACCCACGCCCGCTTCCATCAATAGACGACACGGGGCGCCCCACTGCGGGTGGGCGATACGCCGGCGTAGGTCTTAAGCACCGAACGAAGGCGGTCGTTCACGAGAGATAGCTGAAGAACCGTGTCGCGTCGCCCAGGAGTTCGGCAAGCTGTTCCCACGCGCGGGACTTGAGCATGTAGACCGCGCCCGTCGAGCGGCCCAGGTCGTCCGCAATCTGCGACGCCGTACAGCCTTCGAGGTAGAACCGGCGAATCACCATGGCGTAATCGGCCGGCATCATCCCCAGGACTTCGTCGATCGCCTGGCGCCCCTCCTCGCGGGCGATCTGCCGGCTGGGCGTGGACTGCGAGCCGGCCAGCATCTCGATGATGGCCACGTAGGAGTCATCACCCGCCAGATTCCCGACTTGCCGGCCCCGCGGTGGCCGCTTCTGGCGGTCCAACTCACGAATCGCGTTCTTCAGTGTGTTTTCCGCGATCCGTGCCAGCCAGTTCAGGAACGCGCCGTCTCCGGTCGGCCGAAAACTCTGAATCCGCAGAAACGCCTCCGTGTAAGTAACCTGCAGCACGTCATCAATGCTGAAGGCGGACCGGTAGCGCCGCCCGATCTGCCCGCCCAGGCGAGATCGAAGGCGCCCGTCGCAGCGTATCAGAAGCTCGGAGAGGGCAGACGTATCTCCCTCAATGCTCCTGTCGACGAGGATTCTCTCAGCGGAATCGCCCAACTGCCCTCCCCTGTCGCAAGCCCGGCCTGGACAGCAGTTTAACAGAATCGGTGTGGTTTTTCCAAGGTTGGGCGTGAGGCCATGGCCGGATTCGGTGCTCTAGACGTCAGCGATCCAACTGGATCGGTTGGGGCACTCTCCGGATGGGCCATATTGCTCCAGATAGCAGCACTCTCACGGTTGATCATTAGAAACGGAAGGACACGTCATGCCACGACTATACTCACGATCCGTTCTCTCTCGATTCGCGGCAGGGGCTGCAATGCTCACGGTTGGCGCAGTCAGCGTTCGGGGGCAAACGTGGTCTTACCCCGCTCCGCTCAACGACTATGCCTACGAGGCGTCCGGTGATGACACTGACATTCAACTGGCGACCGATGGTGCGGGCACCTGGGTCGCGGTCTGGAGTTCACGCGACACCCGCCACGTTGCGATTGGAACGGACCGGGACATTCTCGTCGCCCGCAGCGCCGACGACGGCGTAACCTGGACCGACCCGGCGCCACTGAACACGGACGCGGCGACTGATGCGGGTAATGACTGGTACCCCCAGGTTGCTACCGACGGAGCTGGCTACTGGGTGGCCGTCTGGAGCACATGGAACGACGTTGACGGAAACCTGGGGACGGATAGCGACGTACGCGTTGCCGAAAGCACCGACAACGGTGCGACCTGGAGTTCGCCGCTGCCGTTGAATGCCAACGCAGCCACGGATTCTGGCGACGACTATCGGCCACAAGTGGTCACTGACGGATCGGGTTGGTGGATGGCCGTCTGGCACTCTTACGACGACTTGGACGGTACGATCGGGACCGACGCGGACATTCTGTACACTATTGCCTTCGACGATGCCATTCCCTGGGGATTCCTCCCGCCCGGATGGCTGAACGACAACGCCCCCACTGACACAGGCAACGACCAATGGCCGCAGATCGTCACGGGCGACCCTGGCAGCCTGAACTGGATGGTGCTGTGGGTTTCAAACGACGATCTCGATGGAACCATTGGGATAGACCGAGACATCCTGATGTCGCGTGGCCATTTCGGGACAGGATGGACCAGCCCGGAGCCACTCAACACTAACGCCTACGCGGATCTGGGCGACGATTGGAGGCCCCAGGCCACGGTGGACGGTCTGGGCAACTGGATCGCCGCCTGGTACTCCGATGACGAGCTGAACGGCACAATCGGGAATGACCTTGACATCCTCGCCGCCCACAGCACGGACGCGGGCGCTTCCTGGTCCGCCCCGGTGCCGCTGAACACGAACGCGGCCACGGACACTGGTGATGATTTCCATCCTCAACTCACTACCGATGATGCCGGCTTGTGGCTGGCGACCTGGTACACACAGGATGATCTAGGCGGCACGATTGGAGACGACCGCGACATTGTGATTGCCCGTAGCACCGATGTAGGCGCTACGTGGACCGCGCCGGCGCCCGTCAATCATTTCGCTGGCTCCGACTGGTCAAGCGAGCACGATTACCTGCCGCAGGTATTGACCGATGCCGCGGGAGACTGGATTGCCGTTTGGCACTCAAACTATGACCAGGGCACGTTGAGCGACCTGGGATACGATTACGACATACTGTTGTCACGCAGCAACGATGGGGGAGTCTCATGGTCCAACGCGGAGGTATTGAACAATAACGCTGACGACAATTCCGGTACAGACTTTTACCAGCAGATAGCCACGGACGGTGCGGGTAACTGGGTCGCGGTCTGGGCTTCGTGGGACGACGTGGGCGAAAGCGTTGGAACTGACGGGGACATCTTCGTGGCCGCCAGCGAGGACAATGGCCTCACCTGGACCGATTGGCAACCGCTGAACAACAATGCCTCAACGGACTCAGGAAGCGACTCTCAACCGAGCATTCATACTGACGAGGCGGGCAACTGGGTTGCAGTGT
>JANQGB010000411.1 GCA_028277545.1 Phycisphaerae bacterium
GAGTTCTACGCGGGCCTGATCGTCCTTGACACCGGAGAGTACCTGGGCAAGCGTTCGGGCGGCATCGAAGGCCTCCTCGATGGCCACCTCGATGTCCCCGGCCTGCTGCCTGGCGATGGCGGCGGTGTGGATTTCAGCAGATTCGATTGCTGCTTGGCGCACGGCTCGGGCTTCGCTCCTCATGGAGGATGCCGAGTAGGTGACGATGCTCGCGGCCATCAGGAACAGGCAAACGCCGCCCCCCAACGTGATCTTCATCTGGATGCTTCTGAGTTGCATTAAGCGTCTCCTCGGTGGATTACCTGTTCCGGATATTCCGGCGTAGTTACGGTTGACTGTCTGGCCGACGACATTAGCGCTGCCATCCGGCGTTGCGATTACTCCAATGACATCACCAAGTCAGGGAAGAGATAGGCGTCGATGTCCTGCGAATCCTGGTAAGCTCCGCCCTCCACGTTGAACGTGTCGGAGAGCTTGGTGGAGCCGTAGACCGAGGTCAGGTCGTCGCCGGGCTGATAGGCCTGCTTGTTGCCAGCCAGGTCGAGCAGGAAGGCGCCTTCCAGCAGGGGCTCGTATTCCTGGGGCGACATCTTGGCACGCTTGGCCATGGTTTTGAGTGCGTCCGCCCTGTTGGCCGGGTCCTGGAGATAGGCAACGACGCGGAACCAGACCTGCGCTACCTTCTTCCATTCGTCGGGGTGCTGCTGCAGGCTCTCCTCACTCACAAAAAGCATGTCGTAGATCAGCCCGGGTACGTCGGCGCTGGTGAATATGGCTTTGGCTCCGGGCACCTGACTCATGGCCTGCCCTGAGCTTGGCTGCCAGGCGACGATGGCGTCGACCTTGCCGGCCTTCAGAGCCAGGGGTGTCTTGTCAGTGGGTATGTTCACCACGGTGACGTCGGCCTCAGTCAAGCCGTTCTGCTCCAGGGCCTTGCGCAGCAGGAGCTGTTCGAGGAGGCCCACCTCGAGGCCTACCTTCTTGCCCTTGAGGTCCACAACGCTCTCGATCCCTTTTCGGGCGACCACCATGTCGTTGCCGTTGCTGTAGTCGTTGATGACAATTCCCTTGCCCGGCTTGCCCGACTCCCCTGTAACCAGGGCGTCGAAGTTGGTCATGCAGACGGCGTCCACTTTGCCCGCGGCATAGGCGTCCATGGATTTGACGTAGTCGTACCAGAAGAACCTGGCATCCACGCCAGCCTCCTCGAACCAGCCGTTCTGCACGGCGACGTCCCAGGCTACCCACCCCGGCCAGTCGCTGTAGCCGATCTTCAGAATGGGCTTGTCCCCCGCGGTCACCAGCGCGGGCCAGGCCAAGGTCACGCTGATGGCGATACAGAACGATATGAGAAGTCCGGGATGCCTCATGTTCAGTGCCTCTCTTGAACGAGTTCCAAGCCGATGCGTGCGCGCGTACCTGATGGTGAAGATGGAAGGCACGCGGCACTCCCAATGCTGCCAGCCTGCTCCGGTTCGTGTTTCCAATGGTCGGTACTACGGTCTCGGGCCGGCGACAGGAATTGCTCCCACGACGGGCCACGATGATCGCTCAGGCCGACGCGCTGCGGACTCCGGCCGCCAGGCTATCCACTTGCTGGTCACCAGAATCCGCCGCCACCGTGCAGTCCGAACGGCAGACATGGGTTTACGTCGGTATCAGTGGGGCGTGGCTTTGATAAGTTTTGGGCTCGAGGTTGAAATCCGGACTCGTGGAGTCGCTTAAAGCTCGTCAGCCAATTATTGGGCGGCCGGATTCGCGGGCCGGTCGTATTGCGACGGCTGGAGTCCATGCACTGGCATCCTCGCCCCGTAATCGGAGGCGTCCCATATTCGATACATGTCCGTCGGCTGCGGATGACGATCTCGCCACGTTCGCTGATGCGGGGGTCAGCACGCCGGCCCATAAGATGCTGCGGGTGTTACTGGCCGGAGGCCTGACCGGCGGGTTTCTGAAGGTTGTACTTCTGGATGCGGTGCCGCAGATTGTAGCGGCTGATACCCAGCGAGCGGGCGGCCTGCGATTGGTTCCAGCCGTGTTGTTCGAGAGCGCCCAGAATCAGGGCCCGCTCCTGGCCGGGTAGCGTCGCGGAGTCTTCCGCCGGCGTGTCAGGCTCGGCGGCGTCCTGAAGGTCGACCGGCAGATGCCGGGCCAACAAGGTGTCACCATCGGACATCAAGACGGATCGTTCGATGACGTTCTGCAACTCTCGGATATTGCCGCGCCAGTCGTAACGGGTCAGCACGTCCATTGCCGAGGGCGTGACGTGCACGACGCGGGCTCGAAACTCACGGGCGGCTTGGCTGACGAAGTGGTCCACCAGG
>JANQGB010000421.1 GCA_028277545.1 Phycisphaerae bacterium
TGACCAGGTCATCACTGTCGACGCGAATCATGCCAAGGTCAAGGTCAGTGGCTACGTGGATGGCGAGCTTCACCTGCGCTTCGCGGACGGCAGCATCACCTCGGTGCCGCTGGTCACGGTGACGCGCATGGTGGTGGACCGCACCCGGGGACTCACCAACTTCAACGAGGCGGAGCGCTACCTGGCCGGCGACCAGCCGGAGCAGTCTATCTTCCGCTACGAACGAGCCTTGCGACAGGCGGTGGATTTCTGGCCGGAGATGATCCGCGTTCGATTGGTCCAGGCCTGTGATCGGGCGGGCAAGTTCGAGAAGGCATCGACCTACTTCGTACAGGTGTCTGGCGACTCTCCGGCGGTAGCTGCGGACGTCATGCCGACGTGTATCCCGGCTTCTCCGAACGCGGTCACCCGGCGAATCGACCGATACCTGGCGGCGGAGGCCAACAAGGCCACCGGCGAAGACCGGCAGGCACTGCTCGAGTTGTTCCGGTACTGGATGCTGCACCAGACCGGCGACGTGCGGGCAACAGAGCAGGCGGTTGACGTGGGCGGCGTGGACATTCCGGCCTCGATAGGCTCGCGCTCAGTATACCGCATCAAGGCGGCTGCGCTGGAACGTCTACTGGCAGACGACCAGGTCGAGGCGGTGCTCAGCCACGCGACCCAGGCCATGGAGACCTGCCCGCGATCGGTGCTGCCTGACCTGCTGCTGCTCAAGGGACAGGCGTTGCTAAAACGGTCGAATGACCGGGAGGACTTATTGCGGGCCGGCTCGGCCTTCATGCGCATCCCCATACACTTTCCCGACCACGATTCGGCGCCGGCGGGGCTGCTCTGGGCGGCCACGGTTCACGAGAAGCTCGACCGAACCGCCAAGGCCATACAGTTACTGGACGAGTGCCTGGCGCATCCGCTCCTGACCGACTCGCTCAGACACCAGGCCGAAAGGCATCGTTCGCGACTGGCCGAGAAGCAGCCTGAGTGACGTCGATCCGTCACTGCGCGACGCGTGTTGCGGTTGGTGCGTGCCGGGCGCCGTCCTGGAGTGTGTCTACTGCTTGGCCGGTTGAGAGGCGGCTTGCCGCTGGGCCTTGGTGAGCAGTGTGTTCAATCGCTCCTGCAACTCCCGGAAGAGGGCATCGATGGGCCCGTAGAGGCGCTGCACTTCGGCCTCCAGATGCTCGCGATCCGCTTTCGTCGGAGCAGAGAGCTTCTGCTCCAGGCTGGCGATGTCGCTACGGTTGCTGCTCTGATGAGCGCGGGCCCTCTCTTTTACCTCGTCCAGAATGGATTCGGCCGCCCCGCGTTGCCCATCGGTCAGTTGATTGGTGGCGATGAATTCGGCCACGTACCGATCCCAGGCACTCAGCTCCGGCTCGATCTGATCGGGAGGCTCCGCAGTGCGGCTCGCCCGGCCTTGTTTGCGAGTGTGTGTCCTGGGCGGCACGCGCAACGGATCCCAGAGATCGCCCTCGGCGTACTGGCCGTCCTTCCAGCCAGACAGCTGCTGCCCGAACTGATCCATCCACAGGCTGAGCTTGGCGGTCTCGGCCTCAAACTCGACCCGTTGCTCGGGCGTGAGCAACTCGCTGATCTCCTGGTTGCCGGCGGTTACGTGCTCGGTGAGCTTCTCGAACATGGGAGCCGCCCGTGCCGCCCACCGCTGCACCTGCTCGGGGCCCGGCGGATCAACGCCCATTCGAGCTTCGTACCATTCGTTGACCAGCGGCTGCAGTTCGGCCCGGTTATCGCCCAGGAAATCGCTCCAACGCCGGATCATGCCGGCCTCAACCTCGATATACTGCTCGTCGCTCAGTTCGAAGGTCTCGGCGGCCTGCAGGGCCACGCGCTGGACAAAAGACTCGATCATCCGTTCCGTGGGCCAGAAACCATCCATCGGCGGCGAAGACCGATCGCCGGACTCCGCCTGTTGAGCCGGCTGAGTGGGTTGTCCCAGCACGAGAATGGCCGTGACGATCGCGCCAAGCGTCATGGTCTGCTCCTCCGCGTCCGGTGAACCGCCGTGTGATTGTACCCGGCGGACAATGCATCGGCTGCCGGATTGCCGATAATTGCGCTGTCGCGTAGATGGGAAGACGGGCAACGCTGAGTCTCTTACGCATCAGCGAGAGCCCTGGTTCGGAGCCTCAGGTGAGCAGGCGGCAGGTAGTCAGCATCGTAGTACCCACTTGCGGACGCCTCGATCGGCTGAAGCGGTGCGTCGGAGTCTTGCGCGAGAGCGTCACGGCGCCCACCGAGATCGTAATCGTTGACGGAGACTCGCAGGACGGCACACGGGCGTGGCTGGCTGGGCAGACCGACCTGCGGGTGATACTGGAACCCCGGCGAGAAGGCGCTGTGCGGGCCTTCAACCGGGGATTTCGGGCGGCCACCGGGCACTACGTGATGTGGCTGAACGACGACGCCTACCCCCTGCCGGGCGCGGTAGAGGCAGCGGTGGAGACACTGGAGCGCCCCGACCTGGGCGACGTGGGGATGGTGGCCTTCTACCACAACTGGAACCGCGAGCGCAACGTGCTGGACAGTGTCCAGCACCAGGGCCAGCGCTTCGCCGTGTACAGCGTCCGCGGGTACCCCTACGCCAACTTCGGACTGCTTCGACGGGACCTGCTGGAGAGAGTGGGCTTCGCGGACGAGCGGTACTACTTTTTTGCCTTCGACCCGGACCTGTCTCTGAAGATACAACTCGAGGCGGGAATGAAGGTGATTGGCTGCCGCCGGGCGCTCATCCATCACGACGAGCATCACGACGAGCGAAAGGTGTCTGACCTGACGCCCGGCGAAGAGGACAATGCCAAACTCTTCGCCAAGTGGGACCTGCCGGCCAGGGATTCCTATCCCGACCCTGGGCCAGCCTACCGTGAGATGCTGCGACGGCGGAACCTGCTGTGAGTCTGGCCTCGTCCACAGGGCAGCTCAGCACGACCGCCGGACCCCGTTACCAGTATCGCCAGCCGGACTACGCACCCTCCGCCGGCGCCGGCTTATCGGCCTCTTTTGGCTAAAGGGGCGTACAGAACCACTCCGATACCACCAAAGTATACCGGATGTTGGTCTGCCGACGTGCGAAAGGGGATTCCCCAGGCATGCAGTCGATCTTGAACAATGCGCCACGAACCGCCACACAGGGCGCCGGACAGATGCCGCCGCGGCTGGCGCTGTTGGCCCTGGACTTCGACGGCGTGCTGACCGACGACCGGGTCATCGTGAGCCAGGACGGAACCGAATCGGTGGTCTGCAGCCGGGCTGACGGGCTCGGCATCGCCCTGCTGAAAGAGGCCGGGCTGCCGGTCGAGATTCTCTCGACCGAGACCAACCCTGTGGTCGCCGTCCGGGCAAAGAAGCTGGGCGTTCCGGTCCGGCAAGGTCTGACCGACAAGGCCGAGACGCTCCGCGTGCTGGCCCGCGAGAGCAACATAGAACTCCATCACGTGATGTACGTGGGCAACGACGTCAACGACGCCGGCTGCCTGGCACTGGCCGGCTGCGCGGTGGTTCCCGCCGACGCTCACCCCAGAGTTCGTCAACTGGCGAATATCATCCTGACGCGACCGGGTGGCTACGGCGCCGTACGGGAACTGGTGGAAATGATCCTCACCGCCCGGCGCAACGGCACCACCAGGCTGGGGGCCGACGTATGAGCAGCGATACGCTGACCACTTGCCATGCCGCCGTGATCCCGGCCAAGCGCCACTCCTCGCGCTGCCCGGACAAGAACTGGCTGGAATTCGCCGGCGGTGCCAGCCTGACCGACCTAGCCCTGGCGTCGCTGCCTGGAGAAGTCTTCTCGAGCGTCATCCTCTCAACTGATCACCCGGACTATCACCCCCCGCTGCCGTGCGAAGTGCACCGCCGAG
>JANQGB010000483.1 GCA_028277545.1 Phycisphaerae bacterium
TTGTGTATAGCAGACCGGTAGGACGGGGTCTACTTGTTCCAAGTTAGGCGTGGCCCGCCTGTCATGCGGTGCCGGCAACTTACCGATGCAATCACGGGCTGGAAGCCGGTGCCGCATACTCACCGACGAGACACCACCTGCCCCGACGTACCAGGGTGGCACAGCCGTTCTCTCTTCGCCATTACATCCGTCTGCTCCACAGGCCGGCGTGCCATGGGCGCCTCCACTTCTAACTTCTTACTTCTATCTTCTTACTTCTGAATTCTTACTTCTAACTTCCAACTGCCGTCCGTTCCTGCTCCCGGTCACCAGGGTCTCGATCATCAGTAGTGCCAGGGCCGCCACGGCAAACCACTGGTAGCGGTCCTTGTAGCGGCGCTGCTGCTGAGCCCGAAAGTCCTGCGGGTTCATTATCGCGGTCATCCGCCGGTAATAATCCGCCATGTCGACCTCAGCCGTGCCGGCCGGCACTGCGAAACCGTTGCCGCCGGATTCCGCAATCTCCTCCAGCACGACGGCGTTCATCTTCGAGTAATGTTCCCGTCCCTGGTCATCCGTGACGTACTCCGTTCCGCCGTCTTCGGTTTCTATGGGAATGCGACTCCCAGTGCCGGCGTCGCCCAGGCCGATCGCGAAGGTTCGCACTCCGTGGTCTTCGAAGGCGTAGGCCGCCGCGTATCGGGGGTCGCTGTCCTGATCTTCGCCGTCAGTGAGCAAGAGGATCGCCTTGTCGTCGCCCGGACGTTCACGCAGCTTGCTGGCCGCCAGCCGGATGGCCTCGGCCAGGTTGGAACCGCCCTGTGGCGCTGCCATAGGATCAACTTCATCCAGAGCCATTCGGAACCAGCCGTAGTTCGTGGTCAGCGGGCAGGCCATCTTCGCCTTGCCGCCGAAGACCACCAGTCCGACCCTATCGCCCGGCACGATCTCCAACATATCCTTGATGTATTGCTTGGCCTTTTCCAGCCGGTTGGGTCGGCAGTCGTCGGCCAGCATGGACCGAGAGACGTCCAGCAACACCATGACGTCCAGATCGCGATGGATGACCTCGACCTCACGCTCGCCCCAGCGCGGACGGCTGACTGCCAGTACCAGGCACGCCAAAGCCGCCAGAAACAGGACCGCCTTGAACTTCTGCCGGGCAACGCTGACCTGAGGGGTCAACTGGCCGACGAGTGCCGGCGCGGCGAAACGCGCCAGAGCCCGCCGCCGTCGGGCGAACCCATACCAGTAGACAACCACCAGCCCGGGGATCACCCACAGCAGGTGCAAGAGGGACTCGTTACCGAAACTGAAGCGCATCAGAATGTCGCTCCTACGGGATTCGCCGCAACCGCGTGTTGCTGAACAACGCTTCGACCACCAGCAACCCCAGCACGATCAGCAGCAGCGGGGGCACCTCTACATCGCCCACCATCGCCCAAGCCACCGCCAACGGCTTGCAGGTCAGGAAGCGTCGCTCCTCGGTCTCGACTGTCTCGAGTTGGTCGATTTCGGAGTAGACCTGGTGGAGCGAGCGAGCGCTGGTGGCCAGGAAGTACTTGCCGCCCGTCGACTCCGCTACTTCGCGCATCTGCTCGGTGTCCACGCCCGCCCCGCGATACCGCTGGGAGTCGAGTCCGATGGCGTATATCTTGATCCCGCTGGCCTTGGCCAACTGGGCCCCCTGCTCCGGGGTGAGATCACCGGCATTGCTCTGTCCGTCGGTTAACAGGATGATGACCTTGCTGTCGCCGGCATCCTGGTCGTCGGGTCCGGGACGCAGGTCACGCAGCCTCTCGACTCCCAGGGCAAGAGCATCACCAATGGCGGTCTGGGCTTCCTCCTGAAGCATCTCGGCCTCGGCCTGAATCTGCCGCGTGCGGCGCTGGTCTCCGCGGCGCCTGGCCAGCAGGTAGGCCCGATTCAGCTCGCGAAGACGCGCCTCGGCGGTCTGGGCCTCGTCCATAATGGTCAGCACGTTCTCGTGGTCCAGCGTCAGCGGTGCCAGGCTGTCGGCATAGCGGGCAAAGGCGATCAGGCCTATCAGATCGTCCTGCCGGCCGGCCAGTTCCTCACCGTCGCCTGCCACGAAGTCCCGGAAGACACGCTTGACCACTTCGAGCCGGGTGGCCCGGCGATGGTCCAGCTCAAAGTCATCGTTCTCCATACTCCCGGAAATGTCGACGACCATCTGTATGGCTATGCCCTCGGCGTAGATGCGCGTGTCCTCGTTCCCCTTCTCAGGCCGTGCCAGGCAGACGATCAACAACCCCACCGCCAGCGTTCTCAGCACGGGGATGACGTGCCGGAGCCTGGTGGCCATCCCGCGGCGCTGCCGGACCAGCGGGACTATCGAACTGAACCGCACCGCTTCGCCCGGGCGCCGCTGCAGCCAGCGCCACCAGATGAGCGGCAGCAGGACCATGGCGATCAGGAAGAAGGCACTTAGTGGCTCGAACCTCATGCCGCCGCCTCCTCGACTGCCGCGTGAGACCTGGCCGGCGAGGTCTCGGCCACGAACCGGCGAACGGTGTCAATGGCGGCGTCAATCTGGCGGCCCACGGGCTCGTGACGGGCGAACTTCACCAGGTCGCAGGCCGTCAGGAACTCGCCCAGCAGGTCCTTGTGGCCGAACCGCAACGCGTGGCTGCGCTGCACCTCGACCAGAAACTCCTGCGTGGTGCGCTCCGGCGCCATGAGCCCGAAACGCAGTTCGATGTACATACGCACGATGCCGCTCAGGCGGAAATAGAACTCCTGCACCTCGCCCTTCTCGACCAGCTTCTCTGCCAGGAGAGCGTCCAGTGCCTGCGCGGCCCACACGTGTGGCGGAGGAGGTGGCGCCGCGGTTGCTGCGGCCGTCGAGCGGCGGCGTAGCAGGGCCCAGACCACAAGGCCGAGGGCAGCGAGCAGGATGGCACCGACTACGAAATGGACCGGCCTGAACGCCGGGGGTTTCTGCACCGCAACCGGGCCCTCGATATCTGCAAACTCGGCGGGATTGTATTCCCCTTCAATGGCCGAAAGCACTTCGATGGTCAGTGGGTCCGTCGAGACCTCGCTGTCGCCATACCGAAGGGTCAGCGTGGGAATCGATCGAGGACCGGACAGGTTGGAGTCCAGGGCGAAATGTCGCCGGCGGATCAGACGGCCGTCTTCTGTGGCAGTCTCCTCACCGCCCAGCACCTCCACGGCGAAATCCGCCACCAGGGTTGGAACGTCGGGCCATTCGATCTCTATATCGGCCGGTCCTTCCACCTCGAGCGTTAGCCCGATGATCTCGGCGACGTGGGCCGATTCACGGTCGGCCGTCACCGTCAGGCGGACGTCGTCGCTGGCGGAGGTCTGCGTCAGCGGCGTATGTTCTGGCCTGTCGCCCTCTGTCGCGGTGCCGCCGTCGTCGCAGGCCGGCAGAGCGAAAGTGGCAGCGCAGCCGCATAGCACCAACACCGCCGCCCGCCGCGCCCTGTTCAGGCGTGCAGTGCCTGCCGGCACGCCCCAGGCTGACCGACGACATCCGCGACTTTTCAGATCGCTGTTTCGTCTATGTCGATCCGAGTTTGACTGACTTCTCATGACCGCTAACACACCCTGCCCAATCGACTCGAGCCCTACTGCCTGGCGTGCCTCTTATGGAAGTAACGCATAAGCGGTTCCACGAACGGCTGTCCCGTGGTCACCGCAATGGTTTCCACATCCATGCTCCGAAACATCCGCTCGCGCCGCTCGTCGGCCCGCCGCACGTCGGCCGCGAAGCCGTTCCGCACCGCTCGACTCGACGTATCCACCAGGACCAGCTCTCCGGTCTCGCCGTCCAACAGTTCGATGAGCCCCACGTCGGGCATCTCTCGTTCGCGCGGATCGGTTACCAGCACCGGGATCAGATCGTGCCGCCGTCGGGCAACCCGCAGGGCCTGCTCGTATCCGGTGTCCTGAAAATCGCTCAGCACGAACACGACGCTGCGCCGGCGGTTGACCTTGTTGAGATGCTCCAGCGCTCCGTTCAGGTCCGTCCCCCGGCCAACGGGCTGGTGGTACAGCGCCTCGCGGATCACGCGCAGGACGTGGCTGCGTCCCTTCTTGGCCGGAACGAGCTTCTCGATGCGGTCGGTGAACAGAATCAGGCCCACCTTGTCATTGTTTTTGACCGCGCTGAAAGCCAGCGTCGCACACACCTCGGCGGCCAGTTCACGCTTCAGTTGCTCGTTCGTGCCGAACAGGTGCGAGCCCGACATGTCCACCAGCAGCATGACGGTGAGCTCCCGCTCCTCGCGAAACACCTTGACGAACGGCTCGCCATAGCGGGCGCTCACGTTCCAGTCGATGGTGCGCACGTCATCACCAATCTGGTAAGGGCGCACCTCCTCGAACTCCATCCCCCGCCCCTTGAACGTAGCACTGTACTGCCCCGCCAGCACTTCGTTCACCAGGCGCGAGGTTCTTATCTCGATGTAGCGTATTTTGCGCAGCAGCTCTTTGGGGATCACGGCTTTCTCAGCAACACGTAAAAAGTCAAAAGGTCAACAAGGCAAAACGTCAAAATACAAAAAGGCAGCACGCCAACAGGTCGAGTAGCGCGGCGACCGCTTGTTCGTCTGTCTGCCAGGTGGCCGGTCTCTCTTACGTGCGCGATTGCGTACGGCATCTGCATAATTCATCTTGCTTTAGGCACACTTTGCTGTGTTGCCTTCACTATGCTCGAGAGGATTCTCGTCAGTTCGTCCGCTTCCTGGATGGCGGCAACGAGTCCGTCGCCTTGCAGCATCTTCGTGCGTTGGCAAAGTCGCAGCCAGTAGTGTGTCTCGCCGGCCTCCTTCCGGGCCACGCTGCACCGGTGGGTGAACTCGGCATCGGTCAGGGCATTGTCAGCCTCACGGACGTTGGCACCCACTGAAGTACCACTGCGAATGAGCTGCCGCCCGACGACCCATCCCTTGGTGATATTCGGAAGCTCGTCGCTGAGCGTAAGGATGGCAGCAGCAAACTCAAAAGTCCGCTCCCCGAGATCGCCCCGAATACGCCCCATCCACTCTTTCCCGATCAAATCCCGCCGCCAACCCCATGCCGCGACGGAGCCATCTAATCTTCCATCCATCCGACCAACCAGCCGATCATCGTTCGACGATCATGATCAGCCGATCCCGCCCGTGCGCCCTCGTGTTTTCGTGCTGACTCGCCTCCTTGCCCTGTTGACCGTTTGCCTATTGGGCGTTTTGCCTCTTTGACGTTTTGACCTTTTGACTTTTTGATTTTTTGATTTTTGACTTTTGGGCGTTTCGGCGTTTCGGCGTTTCAGCGTTTCTAAGGCACAGGCACGTGATCCAAGATCGTCCGCACCACGTCCTCCGCCGTCTTCTCCTCCGCCTCGGCCTCGTAGGTGATGATCACCCGGTGGCGCAACACGTCCAGGGCCACGTCCTTGACGTCCTGCGGGGTGACGTATCCGCGGCCGTCCAGGAAAGC
>JANQGB010000540.1 GCA_028277545.1 Phycisphaerae bacterium
GAGAAGGTGTTGTTGGCGTCCGGGTCGTGCACAATCCGCACCAGACTGCCCTGGGCGTCGTACTGGTACTCGGTTTTGCGGTTCAGGCCGTTGGTTGTGGCGTCCTCTGTCTTGGCAATGGTCCGGCCCAAGTCGTCGTAGTCGGTGGCGGTCTCGATGCCGCGGGGGCCAGTGACCTTGTCCTGCCGACCGTTCTTGTCGTAGCTGTAACTGGTCACCAGGACGGTATCACTCCGGCTGGGGGCCGAGGCGCCGTAAGTCGGCGCCGTGCTCTCGTCCGACCAGCCGTTAGTGCTGAAGGTGCCGTAGTTGGCCGTATCGGTCATCCGGTGGGTGTCGTCGTACCACGAGTACTTGTAGGTCCGGATGAAGTCCGAGCCGTCCAGGTCCATCCCGTCGCCGCCGGAGTCGTTGTGATTGAGTTCCTTGGTGATCACCTTAGTGACGTTGCCCGCCTCGTCCAGTGTATAGGCGGTGTGCTGGACAATGCCCTCGTTGTCGTCGGGGTAGTCCGGGGCGCTGCCGGTGTATTTGCTGGCGTCGAACTGCGTGCCCGAGAAGGTCGCGATTCGCCGTCCGGCCCCATCGTACTCCGTGAAACTGATGCCTGTGTTGGGCGCGTCCACGGCCCAGGTCCGACCACGACGGTCGTAGTACCTGTTGGTGGCCAGCGCATCAGCTGGCGTGGCGTCTCCCGGGTCATCGTATTTCTCGGTCTTGTAGACCCGCCCGGTCTCGTCGAAATGCGTCTTGGCTAACCCCACGCGGATGCTGTACGCAGTGCTGGCCGGGTCGTCGCCTGGGTCCAGGCTGGTGGTGGCGCTGTACGTGCCGCTGGCTGTGATCCGGCCTAAGTTGTCGTACTTGACCAGCGTGTAGGGCGGCAGCGGCGGAATGGTCAGGCAGCGCCGGTTGCGCTCGTCGTAGCGCATCTCGGTGTCGTTGTACTCCCCTGTCGAAGTGCCGTACCATCGCCGCACATACCTGAGCTGGCCGTCGCCCTCGCCCTGGGTCACTGAGCCACTGGGCGAGTCATAGAAGTACTCCGTCATGGTGTTCATGGTCGGCAGGCCGTTGCTGGCCACGTCGGTCAGGTCCAGATCGTGAGTGTTGTCGCTGACTCCCTGAGTGAGCTTGATTTGACGGCCCGCGAAGTCGTACTCGTAGCCCACCACCTGCTCGCGGTCGTAGGTCGTCTCGTCGGCCACAGCGGTGGCCTGGTACGCCAGGCGGCCCATGTCGTCGTACACCCGCGAGCTGCGGTAGTAGTTGGTGTACTGCGTGCCATTGCCGCTGGCGGGGATGTCATGGTAGCGGTCGGTGTGTTCCAGGGCTCCGGCGATGTTGTAGGTGGTGACCGTCCAGGTGGTCAGGTCGGAGTTGGAGTAGCTCTCCGTGCCGATCGGCTCACTGTTGGAAGTGTTGGGCGAGAGGTCGGTGCTCAGAGTGAGGATCTCTTCCGCCTGGCCGTTCTTGTCGGTCAGCGTCACCCGGATGGGCAGGTCGCAGTCGCTATTGGTGGTGTTCCAGGCTGGATACACCCGCGTCTCGTCGTCCTTGTAGACGTAGTAAGTGATCAGGCCTTCCGAGGCGGTGGTCTTGCGGGTGCGGGCCAGCCAGTCGATCTCCGCGGTGGAGTCGATGTCCAGGGCTGTGCCCGAGCCGCTACGGGCCAGGTCGGCGGGCACGTCATCATCATTAGTCAGGCCGCCATGAGCAGCGCCGTCCCAGTTGCCGTCGATTACCTGCATCAGAGTGGTGGTGTTGGCGTCCACCACGGTCAAGTCGCGCACGCCGGTAGCTGTGTCATAGGCCATGAACCATACGTAGCCCTCGCCGTCCTTGGCCCAACGCAGGGCGCCAGTCCGTTCATCGTAGTACTGGTACTCGACAGCGCTGGCCCCGGGGCCGTTCTTGGCCGCCGAGACCGAGGGGTGAGTGACGGTCAACTGCTTGGGCTGCACCTTGTTCCCGCCGCTGTCGTAAAAGGCATAGGTGTAGGTCGTGGTCCGACCGTCCTGCTCCCCTGTGGACTCGTAGTTGATCATGGAGGTGACCAGATCGGGACGTTCGGAGATGGTCCGCCCGTAAGCCACCAGCGTGTTGGCCGTGCCGCTGGTACCCTCCTGGATCTGCACCTTCTCCAGGTAACCATCGTAGGTGCTGGTGGCGAAGTCGTAGTCCAGGGTATAGACCACTCCGGCGCTGCTGCTCAGCGTGACGCCGTAGGGCGCCGTCTCGCTGTAAGCCGTGCAATTGGAGGGATAGTGGATACCGGTCATCCGGTTCTCGGTGGCTCCACTAGTGCCGTAGTCGTAGTGCCAGATCAGTTCCCGGTTCGGTGAGCCGTCGTCGGTGTCCTGCACCACCCAGGTCAGGATCTGGCCCACGGTGTTGGCGTCGTAGATTACGCGGGTGTCGTCGGCCCGGTCGGCCACGCAGTGGATGTACCAGGTGTCCAGATCCGGGGAACTGCCATTGACCGCCCAGGTGTAGGTGGTGGTAGCCGTGGTGCCTCCGGCGCCACCACAGCCACAGCCGGCCCCGGGACGCCGTTCGTCGGTCTGCCTCACCAGGCCGTTACTGTCGTACGCGTAGATCACATTGGCGTAGTCCTCGAAGACGGTGTTGGTCTGGGTCAGCGGGTCGCCTTCGGCCGTGTTCAGGCGATCGGCGTTCTCCGGCAGCAGCACGTAGCGCAGGGCGTGATCGGTTCCCGGGTTGGTGATAGCGTTGTAGGTCCCCTTGTAGTAACGGTAAAAGTACTCCCGGCTGATCGACAGCGTCCCGTCCCCATCATTGGTGGCCTTGGCCGAGATGGTGACCTTGAGCAGGTCGTCCTCGCTGCCGTAGTCGTCCACCGTGGCGTCGTGATAGGCATACTCGATCTGGCCGATCAGGTTGGCGTCGGTGGTGGTGGTGCTCTTGTAGACCTTGACGTACTGCAGCAGACCGTCGTTGTCCCCAGAGCTGAAGTAGTCGTAGGTGATCTTGTGATCGTTGCCCTCCACGACATCGATAACGATGTAGTCCAGTTGGCTGCCGCTGTAGGTGAAGGTTCGGTCGTTGCCGTAGGCGTCCTCGATGCGCTTGAGCCGGCCGGGCACGCTGGCCACGTTGAGGTCGTGGAAGACCCAGGTAAAGCCCTCCGGGCGAGTCAGGATGAACTCGTCGTCGTGGCTGGAGTAGGTCAGCGTGAACAGGAAGTTGTCCTCGCAGTCCCAGGTGCCGGTCCCGGTGTTGTCGAACTCCAGGGTGTGGTTGGGGCTCATTTGCACCGAGCAGTCGTTGTCGTCCTCGTCGTTGGCCAGGCCGGTGATGTTGATCATCTCGTTGGCCCACCAGCCTTCGCCCTGCCACTGGCTGGGGATGGAGGAACCCTCGCTGCTGTAAATGCGGTCGTGCAGCCAGTCGATGCCGTTGAGAGTCAGCCGGAAGTCCCGCGTGGCGATGTAGGAACCACCGTTGCCCAGGTATACTGAGCCACCGCCACCGGTACCGTTGACCGAGGCGTGAACCGCCGGACCTGCGGCGACGATCTCACTGACACCCACTCCCAGGTCGCCGATCAAGGGCACGCCGGTCGAGCCCGGCGCCCCGCCTCCGGGCGACGAGGGACCTCCCGATGGCGCGGTGATGCCCGCGTCCAGAGGGCCTCCGCCGCCACTATCACCTGAACCTCCCTCGCCAGCTCCTGCGCCACCATCAGGGCCCATGGGCAAATACCGGCATGGCGCGGAAGCCCCGGGGCTCGGCGCCGGCCCTCCGCCGCCTCCTGGAGGTGTACCTCCGCCCGGGCTGGTACCGCCGCTTCCGCCTGGAGACGTACCGCCACCGACCACCGGGTCGTAAGCGTAGGCCGCTCCACTAAGCAAGACTAGGCCAGCCACCACCGCGATGAAAAGATGCAGCGCAGTTTGCCTTCCAGTTGTTGCTGTAGAGTGCTCTGTTGACTCCATCTCGCGATCCTCCGTTCTAACGAACTAGCCTTTGCCGCACGTCACCGCGCTACGCAGTTATCATCCGCCGGCGCGCCGGGTGTTTGCACCCGATGCGCACACATTCCACGCACTTGGCAGCGCCAAGTGTTAACTCGGTGCTCACCACACCTGTGAAGTTCAGCACAGCTCGCCAACCAACACACGGGAACTGTCTCACTCTGCATGAGTCAGACCAAACCTCCCCCGTGTCGTCCGGACCTCGCGTACCGAACTACAGCGTTACGCTCACCTATAAGCCAGGGAACAGCGCCGCAGTAGGTCCTTCTCCACTCGCTAAGGCGCCGTTACCTTGTCGTGGCCTGCCACGTTGCGGTTGCCACGCTGTGGCTGGCCACTATGTGGCTCTCCGCCGGCAGGCGGAGCGCCTAACGATCCCAGCCGATCAGTTGCTCACGGGCCCAGAGGTCCCATCCCTCGGTACCCCGGTAGGCCAGTGCTTCCAGCAGATGGCGAGCTTCCGCGTCCTTACGGTCGCTCTTGACGTAGGCCCGGGCCAGGTGGCCCATGACCTCGATGTTGTCCGGGGAGAGTTCCAGCGATTCGGTGTAGAAGCCGATCGCCTCGTCCAATCGACCCACCCGCTCCATGACCAGGCCCAGGTTGTTCAGCGGACAGGCCGAGTGCGGCATCAGCTTGGCGGCGTAGTGGAACTCCCAGGCCGCGGGATAGGCTTGCCCCTGTTTCAGCAGGGTGAGCCCCAGGTTGTTGTGGGCCGGGGCGTACCATAAATCGGCTTCTAAGGCTCTTCTAAAGGCCTCAGCGGCCGCGTCCAGGTCATCTTCCTCTATGGCCGCCAGGCCTTCGCTGTTGAACTTCTGGGCGGTCAGACAATCGCGGTAAACGCCCTGGGGGAGGGTCTCGTAGGTGCTGGTTGGCGGCGATGTGACACAGCCGGCAGCAGAGACAACCGCTACCACCAGAGTCCGATGTGCCAGGGGTCGCATACGGAGCTCCATGCCAGATGCACGACATCAAGCCAGCAGGACGGCACCGCGTCCGTATGGCCCGCACCACCAAAATATACCTCGCCAAGTGGTCCAGGCAACAGAAAACGGACGTCTGCCTCCTGAAGTACGTCTGAATCACAGATCAAACTTCCGCAGGACAAGCGTTTACCTCGGTAAGTTTTTTGTTTTCACAGTGTGTGGACAGAACGCCACCTGAAGCCTGGCAGGCAGCGTTGCGATGGCACTGCTGCATCCGTTCGGAGTGTGGCAGGCAGGAGTACAGGGCACAAGAACTTGACCGTTCGGCCACGAGTCGTCGCCCAGGCGACGAGGTCGGCCGTCGAGCAAAGAGCAGAGCGCGCCACGTCCTTGGCAACAACTATGTATTTGGCGGACAGCAAGTCGCGAGGTATACTTGCGCAGGCGTGATGGCGCGAGTCACGCTTCCTGGTCAACGCTCTCTTTCGAAAAGGACATCCTCCATGAGATTGCTCAGACGGAACTGGCGAATCATGCTGACGGTCTTTGGCCTGGTGGTGTGCGGTGGTTTGTGGTGGGGCCTGGGCGGTCACCATGAGGCGGCGGCGGATCCCGGGCCGCCGGGCTACGAGGCGCTGAGCGAAGCGCAGCGCACTGCGATCCTGAATACCATGAACGAGATGGGCCTGGACTACGATGCCCTCGTAGCTCTGAACCTCAGTGCCGAACAGGCCGAGACGCTGGTGGCCGCCGGGCGCCTCTGGTGGCTACAGAATCATGAAACACTCGAGACCTTGAGAGCGACCATCGCCACGCGTACGCAGGCCGTGCGAACCCTGCGGGCGGCCATCCGTCAGGGACCGGCCCAGCCGGGTCAGGACGAGTCTCTGGCTACTGCCCTG
>JANQGB010000571.1 GCA_028277545.1 Phycisphaerae bacterium
GCCACCGCGGCCGTCGGCCTGGCGTCCTTACTGAGTTGACCGGCGGAGTAGATATCGCAGACTGCCACGAAGGAGTTGGGCAACTGCTCGCCGAGCACCGGCAAAGCCAGCACCAGCAGCACTCGGCGCACGTTGCCGCCGGTAATGGCCGTCCGCTGCCGGAGATGTTTCCGTACCGGAGCCTGGCCGCCAGCGCCCTCAGCGTCTGCCTTCCCCTTCATGCGTCAGACGTTCGTTTCGGTGTGCTGAACGGCTGATCCCGCCTGCTGTTTTGCGCGGCGGCCACGCAGGCACTCAGCGAACCCGCCTCGCCGCGGGTGATAGCCTCCAGCACTGGCCCTGCGCCCGGCGTCACTCTTCCGGGATTTGCCAGGCCAGGATGTGGCCCTCGGCGTCTTCAGCCGTGCGTTTCTGGCAGTGCTCCGTGCAGAAGTGGAGCGTGTAGTCCTGCACCGTCAGGGAGTGCTCCGGCTTGCCGTCCATTCCCAGACGGCAGTTACCGCACCGTTTGACGACCTTGTCCACCTCGCCGTCCAGGGCATCGGCCTTGGCCAGCCTGGCGAGCACGTCCTGCTTATCCGCCCCGGCTGCGGGAGTGGCTTCGGCAGCACCTTCAGGCTTCGGCTCCGCAGCTTTCTCCGGTTGGGGTTCAGCGGCGGCCTTGGGCTTGGCTTCAGTGTCAGCGGCGGTGTCCTTGTCGGCGGGCTCCTCTTTGCAGCCGGCAAGAACCACCAGCATGACGGCCACCAGCGCAGCCCAAACGCGTACCTCAATCAGTTGTCTCAGCATGGTCAGGACTCCTTCGTCAAGTAGAACATCACAGCACACCCAGTACGTCCGCCGAGCGCGGCGGTTCGCGTATTGTAGCCACAATCATCCGGAAGTCCCGCCGGATCGGGCCATGACACCTGGTTCAATCGCGGCACCCGCCTTCAGGTGGACATTGAGTGTCGCAGCGGCGTTCGTCTCCTGGATGGTCGGTGTGGCCGCGGAGAAGTTGCACCGCGTGAGGCAGGGCCGGCAGGATCACGTTTAGGTTCTCGACCGCCCCCGCCCTGCTGCCCGGCAGATTCACGATCAGAGTCGAACCGCATACTCCGCACACCCCGCGCTGCAACAGGGCGTGAGGCGTTATCCGGATGGAGGCGGCTCGCATCGCTTCCACCAATCCGGGGGCCTCTCTGGTTATAACGGCCAGCGTGGCTTCCGGTGTCACGTCGCGCGGTCCGAGGCCCGTGCCGCCGACGGTAATAAGCAGGTCGATACTCCGTCCGGCCACGTCCTTCAGCGTCTCGCAGATGGCCTCCCGATCGTCCGCCAGCAGTCCGGTCCAGGCCACGCGGGCCCCCAGCCTGCCGGCCAGCATCTCGGCCACAGCAGGGCCGGAGCCGTCCTCCATGGTACCCGCGGCGCAACGGTCCGAGACGGTCAGCACTCCTGCCTGTATGACATCACGAGGCACTAGCTCGACCACCTCGATCTCTGAACCGGGGCCTACCCCTCCGCCGCCCAGGACGCGAGCAAAGATACCGTCTCGGGGCATGATGCAATCGCCAGTGCGGAAGTAGATCGCACAGCGACTGTGGCAGACCTTGCCGATCTGGGTGATTTCCAGTTCGGCCTGGTCAACCCGCAGGCGGGTGCCGATGCCAAGCTGGCCAAGGTCCAGCCCGCCAGTGACCAGGTTCTCGCCGAAAGCGCCGGGCTGCAGAGCGAGTCCCTTGGCCCGCATGGTCTCGATGTCCGCGTCGTCCAGCAGGCTGACCTGCCGGTGCCAGGGGCCGGCGTGGGCATCGTCCCTGAGTCCGTAGTTTTCCTGGAGTTCTGCGCGCGGCACGGGACTCTTGACCGTTCCCTTTCGCGGCGAGATGCAGACGTGGAGGATCTTACCTTGGTTCATGATGATCTGCCTGGCTCCCTTCATGATCCGGGGGCGTGGTAGTCACCCGAACGTCCGCCCGACTTCTCGACAAGCCGAACGTCCTCCAGGACCATCGCATGGGAGAGCGCTTTGAGCATGTCGTACAAGGTCAACCCGGCAACGGCGGCCGCCGTGAGAGCTTCCATCTCCACTCCGGTGGCGGCGCGGGTCGCGGCAGTGGCCACGATGCGAATCCGGTCATCAGCGGGCTCGAAGTCCAGCGAGACGTGATCGAGTTGTAGCGTATGGCACAACGGGATCAGTTCGGCGGTGCGCTTGGCGGCCATGATACCAGCCAGCCGGGCGACTTCGAACACGTTGCCTTTGGGCGTCCGCCCGCGTTTAACGGCGTCCATGACCTCAGGGCCGGTTACCAGCACGCCCTGCGCCACGGCCCGACGCTGCGTCTCGGACTTGTTACCCACGTCCACCATGCGGGCGCGACCTTCATCGTCGAGATGGGAGAGTTGGCTCATGCCTGTTACTCAAGTGAGAATCCCTCCTGCAGTATAGCGTTGGCCACTCAACTTGCGAGCCGATTCGGCTGGCCGCGACCGGCAGAGTTGACCAGGTGCCGGTGGTGCCCGTAGGTTAGCACCTTCCTTGGTCCTGCACTTACGTGGCCGCTCGTCCGTTTCACCAGCAGCGGGAAGAACAGCGGCCCTGGTTGCGAGACCGGCCACGGGCGACGTCACCCGCGTTTGGCCGAACGTTCGGGGCGCAGAGCGACACATGAAGAATCGTGCTAACGCCGACACAGTCACGCCGAGACCCGCTCTGCTTTTTGATCGGGCGGAAATGGGCGGGGCATTGGGCGACCTCGGTACGTTCATACCGCTTCTGATCGGCATGGTGACCCTGTGCGGCCTGCAGCTTGGCCCCGCCCTGTTCTGTGCTGGCCTGATGAACGTGGGCAGCGGTTTGGCGTTCGGCATCCCCATGCCCGTGCAGCCGATGAAAGCCATTGCCGCGGTCGCAATTGGCGAAGGTCTGAACGAGTCGCAGATCCTGGCGGCCGGCATGGCCACCAGCGTGGTCATCCTGCTCCTGGCGGTCACCGGGTTGATCGATTGGCTCAACCGGGTCATCCCGCGAAGCGTGGTGCGAGGCCTGCAACTGGCGCTGGGTCTGAAGCTGCTGACCAAGGGCATCGGCATGGTGGCCGGCACCGGGCTGCTCATCGGGTGGGACAGCATCGGGCTCGGCGTTCTGTGCTCGGCGTGTATCCTGTTACTCTACTTCTCGGCACGACTGCCCGGGGCGCTCGTAGTGTTCGTCATCGGGTTGGTCGTTCTGCTGGTGTCGCGCCCTTCGCTGCTGGCCGAGACACGGGTCGGATGCTCCTGGCACCTGCCGGAGCTGTTGCGCTGGGCCGACTGGCGGGTGGGCATCCTGCGCGGCGCTCTGCCACAGATACCGCTGACTGTACTCAACTCGGTAATCGCGGTGTGCGCCCTGTCGCTGGACCTCTTTCCCGCCCGGCCCGCGGCTCCGCGAAAGGTGGCGACCTCTGTGGCCCTCATGAACCTGCTCTGCTGCCCGGTTGGCGGTATGCCGATGTGCCATGGTGCCGGCGGACTGGCAGCCCAGTATCGATTCGGGGCCCGGACCGGGGGCAGCGTGGTCATGCTGGGGGTCGCCAAGATGGCCCTGGCGGCGCTGTTTGGCGGGTCGCTGCTGGCTTGGCTGCAGCACTATCCGCAATCGGTGCTCGGTGTGCTGCTGCTGTTTGGCGGGCTGGAACTGGCCCTGGTCTGCCGCGATCAATCCAAGCGGGTGGATTTCTTCGTGATGGTCCTTACCTCAGGGGCGTGCCTGGCGGTCAACACGGCGGTGGGGTTTGCGGTGGGCTGGGCGATGGCGGCGCTGCTGCTCTGGGGAGTATTCAAGATCGAGCCCGTGCCGAAGGAGAACGATATCGGTCGCAGGTAGGGTCCGCTCCGCGGACCCTACGCTCTGTGCCAGACGAGGTCCCGATGCCCTACGGTCAGAGTAAGCCGAGTTCCAGTTTGACTGCGTCGTCCATTCGGCTGGGGTCCCAGGGTGGCTCCCAGACTATCTCGACCTTCACAGTGCTGACTGCGGCCAGACGCTGAACCTTGGACTCGACTTCGGGGGGCAGTGATTCGGCTACCGGACAGGCCGGCGAGGTGAGGGTCATGCGGATGTCGACCCGGCCACTGGCGTCCACTGCCACGTCATAGATCAGCCCCAGATCGTAGATGTTGACCGGGACTTCAGGGTCGAAAATGGTTCGCAGCACCTCGATTACCTGGGCGCGTAACACGTCAGCCTGGATTCGGTCGACCGGCGAGGCCGGCGCCTTGGTGGGCGGCGGCGTTATTTCGGGTGGGTCTGCTTCGGTACTCACGGCTGCTCCTGCGCGATTCACTCGGTTGAAACGGCTTCCTGGTGGCTCTCCAGGGCGGCATGAACCGTATGCCAGGCCAGCGTGGCACACTTGACCCGTGCCGGATACTGGCACACGTTGGAGAAGACCTCCAGCTTGCCCAGGTCTTCATTACCCTCTTCGACGGCGTCCCCGGTAACCAGGCTATGGAACCGCTTGAACAGGTTCTTGGCCTGATCGAGGCTTCGTCCGCGTACCGCCTCAGTCATCAGCGAGGCGGACGCGGTCGAGATGGCGCAGCCCGAGCCCTCGAACGTGGCTTCGGTGACGACGTTGTTCTCTATCTTGAGGAAAACCGTCACCCGGTCGCCGCACAGCGGATTGTGTCCCTCCGCCTGCCGGCTGGCTTCTTCCAGTCGCCGCCGGTTTCTTGGCAGCCGGTTATGGTCCAGGATCAGCTCCTGGTAGAGTTCGGTAAGGTCCGACATCAGGTGAACACCTCCACGACCTTGCCCAGCGCCGAGACCAGGGCGTCGACCTCCTGGCGCGTGTTATAGAAGGCCATCGATGCCCGAGCGGTGGCTGGCAGGTCAAAGCGCTGCATAACCGGCTGTGCGCAGTGGTGACCGGTCCGTATCGCGATGCCCTGCTGGTCCAGAATGGTGCCCACGTCATGGGGGTGGACGCCGTCGATCACGAAGGACAACACCGACGCTTTGTTGCTGGCCGATCCGATCAGTCGGAACCCGGGCAATCCGCTGGTTCTTGCGGTGGCGTACGCCAGGAGTTCACGCTCGTAGGCAGCAACGTTCTCCAGGCCCAGCTCACTCAGATAGTCGATCGCCGTACCCAGGCCGACGCTACCGGCGATGTTGGGAGTGCCGGCCTCGAACTTGTGGGGTACGTCGTTGTACTGCGTTTCCGCGAAGGACACGGACTTGATCATCTCGCCACCACCCTGATAGGGCGGCATGGCGTCCAGCAGTTCCATCTTGCCGTAGAGGGCTCCGATACCCGTCGGGCCGAAGACCTTGTGCCCGGAGAAAACGAAGAAGTCGCAGTCGAGATGCTGCACATCTACGGCCAGGTGGGGGACGGACTGGGCGCCGTCAATCAGCACCTTCGCCCCACAGGCGTGGGCGGCTTCAACGATCCGCTTCACGGGGTTTATGGTACCCAGTGCATTGGAGACCTGGATCATGGCCACCAGTTTCGTCCGCTCGGTCAGCAGCCCGCTGAACTCGTCCCACAGCAACTCGCCGGCGTCGTTGATGGGAGCGACCCGCAATACCGCACCGGTCTGCTGGCAGAGAATCTGCCAGGGCACGATGTTGGAATGGTGCTCCATATGCGACACAACGATCTCGTCGCCCGGGGCCAGATGCGTCCGGCCGTAGCTCTGGGCGACCAGGTTGATCGCCTCGGTGGCCCCTCGGCAGAACACGATCTCTTCCGGGCGGCTGGCGCCGATGAAGCGCTGCACCTTGCCGCGGGCGCCTTCGTAAGCCTCGGTGGCCTCCACGCTCAGTTGGTGGACGCCGCGGTGTACGTTGGCGTTGCACCCGGTGTAGTAGGCACTGATCGCGTCCATGACTGCCTGGGGTTTCTGGGTGGTCGCAGCGCTGTCCAGGTAGACCAGGGGCTTGCCGTTGACAATGCGGCGGAGGATCGGGAAATCCTCACGTATGCGCTCGACGTCCAGGGTCGGCCGGTTGGCGGGCAGCTCAGTGTTGGTCATAGGCGTGGCCGATGTCATCCAATCGACTCCCGCAGCGCAGCCCCGTGCGGCAACCGTGCGAGCGACAACTCGTCAAGCCGGGATCGCAGTGGCTCGAAGCGGACCCGGTCGATGGCCTCACCGGCGAAGGCGTGGACCAGCAGACCGCGGGCAGCCGGTTCGCTCAGGCCGCGGCTGCGAAGGTAGAAGATTGCTTCTTCGTCAACCTGACCGATGGTTGCCCCGTGCGTACACTTCACGTCGTCCGCGAAGATCTCTAGCTGGGGCTTGCTGTCGGCCTGGGCGCCCGGGCCGAGAAGCAGGTTCATGTTAGTCTGCTTGGCGTCGGTCTTTTGGGCATCCGGCTGAACCACGATTCGCCCGGTGAAAACACTCCTGGCCTGATCGTCGAGGATGCCCTTGAAGAACTCGCGGCTGTTGCTGTGGGGCTTGGCGTGCTCGACTCGCAGGTGATTATCCACGTGTTGCCGCCCGCGGATCATGGTGACGCCGTCCAGTTCACACTCGCAGCCCTCCGCATCCAGGATGGCGTTGATGTCGTTACGGACCAGAACTCCGCCACAGGAGGCAGTGTGGGCCCGGACGTTGCTGGCCCGGAACTGGTGCAGGTTCAGAGTCCCGACGTGATACGCGGTGTCGTGCTCCAGGTTGAGCTTGTAGTGATCGACTACGGCGTTCTCGCTGGCCACCACCTCGGTCACCGGATTCGTTAAGTAGGCGGCCTCGCCCGACGCACCCAGGCCCACGTAAGACTCGATCACCGTGGCCTGGCTGTCGGCATCGACCATTACCAGGTTGCGGGGATGCGATGCCGACGCCGGCCCTCCGCCGGTGGACACGAACAGCAGGTGGATGGGCTGCTCCACGACGGAGTGGCGCGGCACGTACACCAGGGCGCCGTCCTGCATCAATGCGGTGTTGAGCGCCGCAAAGGCGTGCTCCTCGAAGTTGGCGTGGCGGGCCAGGTGCGGCTCGACCAGGGAGCGGTCGGTCTCCATGACGTCAACCAGGCTGGCGACCCTGACTCCGGCGGGCACTGCGCCGCGGGAGGAAAGCTCCGGGCAAAGCCAACCGTCCACAAAGACCAGCTCCACGCAAACGGACACTCCGAAGCTGAACGCAGCGATGTCTTCTCGCGTCACCTGGGCGCTGCCCGGCTCCCTGGTGCAGAAGCCGGCGCTGGCGATCGGGGCGACGTTGGTGTATCGCCACTCTTCGTGACGGGGCGTCGGGAAGCCCAACTCGAGAAACCGGTTCAGAGCCGCGCGGCGAGTGGGTGCGAACCAATCCGGGCCACACGTGCCGGCCTTGATCCGCTGTTCGAAGTTGCTCAGGTAAAGATCGTTACTCAGTTGTACCGCGGTCATCGGTGAGGTTTCCTCCGTCTAGAGCGCCGCCGCGGCCTGCGGGACCTCTTGGCCCCCTACCCAGGCGTAACCCTTGTCCTCGAGTTCGAGCGCCAGTTCCTTGCCACCCGACTTGACGATCTGCCCGTCCACCAGCACGTGTACCCGGTCCGGGACGATGTAGTTGAGCAGCCTCTGGTAGTGGGTAACCAGGACTATCCCGCGGTCGGAGCTGCGCAGCTTGTTGACACCGTCGGCCACGATCTTGAGCGCGTCGATATCCAGGCCGGAGTCGGTTTCGTCGAGTACGGCGAGCGTCGGCTCCAGCACAGCCATCTGGAAGATCTCGTTACGCTTCTTCTCGCCGCCGGAGAAACCTTCGTTCACCGCGCGAGTCAGGAAGCGTTCGTCCAGATCAACGACCCGGGTGCGCTCGCGGGCCAGTTTGAGGAAGTCCACGGCGTCCAGTTCCGTTTCGCCCCGGTGTTTGCGGATGGCGTTCAGGGCGGCCCTCAGAAAGGCGCTCATGCTCACCCCGGGTATCTCCACCGGGTATTGGAAGGCCAGGAAGACGCCCTCGCAGGCTCTCTGGTCGGCTTCCATATCGAGCAGGTCTCTGCCCTCGAAGAGAATCTGGCCGCTGCTGACCTCGTAGTTGTCCCGCCCCGCCAGCACCTGGGCCAGCGTGCTCTTGCCCGACCCGTTGGGACCCATGATCGAGTGAACCTCTCCCGCGTTGACCGTCAGGTTGACGCCCTTGAGGATTTCGTGCCCCTCGATCGAAGCGTGTAAGTCGCGAATCTCAAGCATGAAAATCTACCTTTTGTCGTTTCTCGGTGTTTTCCTTAGCCGACGCTGCCTTCCAGGCTGACTTCCAGAAGCTTGCGGGCCTCTACCGCAAACTCCATGGGCAGTTCCCGGAACACCTCCTTGCAGAAGCCGTTGACAATAATTGACACGGCGTCCTCGGTGGAGATGCCGCGTTGATTGCAGTAGAACATCTGATCCTCCCCTATCTTGGACGTGGTGGCTTCGTGCTCCATGCGAGCGGTGTGATTCTTGACCTCGATGTAGGGGAAGGTGTGGGCGCCGCACTTGTCGCCCAGCAGCATCGAGTCGCACTGCGTGAAATTGCGGGCGTGATCCGCCCCCTTGTTGATCTTGATCTGGCCGCGGTAGGTGTTCTGGCCGTGACCGGCGGAAACGCCCTTGGACACAACTGTGCTGCGGGTGTTCTTGCCGATGTGGATCATCTTGGTGCCGGTGTCGGCCTGCTGCCGGCCCTTGGTCAACGCCACGG
>JANQGB010000585.1 GCA_028277545.1 Phycisphaerae bacterium
GATGTGCGGCTCGTACTCCTCGCGCTCTTCGATAGTGCACTTGTGGTGATCCATGTCTTCGAGCTTGGCGAACCGCTGGCAGATCTGCTTGGTCAGGTCGCCGTAGGGCATGGGATGGCGGATGGCCGCCACCTTCTTGCCCATGGATTTGAGAATCTCTGTAACCTTGCGCGAGGTCTGGCTCTTGCCGCATCCGGTCCGCACCGCACACACCGCGATAACCGGCTTGCTCGACTCGATCATGGTGTTCTGGCAGCCCAGGATCCGGAAGTCGGCCCCGGCCGCGTTGACCAGCGCAGCCTTGTGCATGACGTCTTCGTGCGGCAGATCAGAGTAGGCAATCGCCACCTGGTCTACGTCGTGTTCCTTGATGAGGTCGACGAGTTTCTCTTCCGGATAGATCGGGATGCCCTCGGGGTATCCGGGCCCGGACAGTACCGGCGGATAGGTCCGCCCGTCGATGTCAGGAATCTGATTGGCGGTAAAGGCCACCACCTGATAGCGGTCATCATCACGCCAGAACGTATTAAAATCATGGAAGTCACGACCAGCCGCCCCCATGATTAGCACCTTGATCTTTGAATTCTCCGCCATGGGTCACGCGTCTCCGCAGAAGAGTTGTGTTCAGCCGCAGCCCCGCCGGGGGGCGCGTCTTATTTCTGGAACGAGTACTGCCGCCGGACTACCCGGCAGCGAACCAAGCTATTTCCTTGAAAGAACTTACGCAGATTCACGGCCGCTCTAGGAGAGCTGGGCGCCGCGATAGAGATGATCGTACGAAAGCAAGGTCCTGCCCATTTCGTCACCGACCACAGGGTAGTGGCAGGCTGGGAATCTCGCAACCCCGCCCGGTTCGGCAATCGGGTCTTCCTGGACTCGGCCTTGGTATTCATCGGCTGCCGGGCAGCGCTTCTGGCGCTAGACGTCCATGCCGGCCAGGCGCTGCACCGTCTTGACCATCGCCTGGGTACCGAGTCGGCCTTCGCCGGCGGCCTGGTTGGCCGCCAGCAACTGGTGTACCAGCGACGTGCCCGGAAGCGGGACACCTGAATGACGGGCTGACTCCAGGGCGATCCGCAGGTCCTTGTTCTGAAGATCGATCATGAACATCGGGTCGAAGTCTCCGGACGCCATCCGCGTGCCCAGATTGTCCAGCGCCCACGAGCCCGCGGCCCCTTTGGAGGTGATTTGCAGCATGGTGTCCACGTCCAGGCCCACCTTCTGGGCAAACACGAAGGCCTCGCTCACCGCCAGCAGGTTGAGACCACACAGGATCTGGTTGCACAGCTTGGTCAGTTGCCCGCTGCCCACCGGCCCGCAGTGGACCACGGTACCACCGACCACATCGAACACCGCCCTGGCCCGCTGAACATCCTCCGCGGCCCCGCCGACCATGATGGCCAACGTTCCGGCCTCCGCCCCCGTCTTGCCGCCCGAGACGGGGGCATCGAGGAATCGCCCACCGCGCTCGGCGACCTTCGCTGCGACTGCCCGGGCGGTTTCCGGCGACACGGTGGACATATCGATGGCCAGCGTACCGTCCCGCAGACTCGCACAGACGCCGGAGTCGCCGAGATACACTTCTTCCACATCCGGCGAGTCACCCACCATGGTGACAATGACGTCGGCCGCCGCAGTCGCTGCCGCGGGAGACGCCGCCCAGGATGCCCCCGCGTGCAAGAGCGGCTCCGCCTTGGCGCGCGTGCGGCTGAACACGGTGACTTCGAGCCCCGCGTTCAGCAGGTTGCGCACCATGGGAACGCCCATTATTCCGGTACCGATCCAGCCGATCTTCGGCTTGTTCATGCGTATCTTCTCCTGGTCTGGCGCAACTGCCGCGACAGACATCCCAGAAGGGTAATCCAGATTCACGTTGTTGTCGCTGGGACGCCGTGGCGGTGCTCGCGTGGGTGCGATTACCTCGTCTGGCCGTGGCTCATGCGGGCCAGTACGACGCCAATACTGGGCACTAATATGGCCCGGTGAACCGGTTCAGAAACGCGGAGAAGTCGAACAGATCCAGGTCGCCGTCGCAATCGGAATCCCATGGAATCGGCTCGCAGGGTGTGCTGGGGATGATGACCTGCTCCACGCCGCCGTTGTCGCCCACGCTTCCGCCGCCGTTGACCCAGATCGTTCCGCCACGGCTCCAGGCCCAGAGGCGAAGCTGGGGGCCGTCAGTGTTGGTCACCACGAAGCTCCCGCTGGTTGCCTGGAGCAGCGACATGTGGTCATAATCCAGACGTGGACTCCACTGCTTGTTCACGGCGTCAAAGGCGACGGCCACGTCGTTGCTTGCTCCGGTGGTGCTGCACAGGATGAGCACGTTGCCGCCCGAGCCGGCCACCTCAGTGAGCCCGGCTTCGTCATCGTGGTGCACGTAGTATTGCTGCCAGCCAGTGGCACCTGGCCCCCAGGCCCAGAACCGAGTACCCAGGGCTTCCGGCTCGCCTACCACAAGACTCCCGTTAGACTCGCCAACGAAGAACAGGTCCCGCTCGGGGAGGTCGTCCCAGACGCCGTTGATGCCATCCCAGGCAAGCGCCCCCTTGATCCGCGTGCCGTTGCTGACCAGAAGCAGGATGCTGTTTCCGGATTGGACCATTTGCTCAACGTAGCCCATCTCGCCCACGTTCAACACGCTGTAATACCACTCGGTGAGGTCGGTTGCCCAACCCCAGACGCGGAAGTACGGCTCGTCGAACCGTGCCACAGCGAAGCTGCCGCCCGACTCGCCAACGTAGACCAGGTCGGATTGGCTGAGGAAGGCCCAGCGGTGGTTTAGAGCATCCCATGCCCTGGCCCCCACGTTTCGGGATCCGTCGGTGAGCATAACCAGTATGTTGCCGGACGAGGCCGCGGCGGGGTTTGCGGCGAGATTGGGGATGACCAGAAGACCTACCGCCAGCACAAAGCAGCGCAGCCGATTCGGACGCATCATCATGCCCTCCTCCAGATGGACGATTTCCCAAGTGCGATGTGCCCCGGCCAGCGGCGCCGTGGCTGCAGAGCCGGGTCAACTATTGCAGCCATTATACATAAGTTCAGGCCAGAGTTGGGGCGCAATTCAGGTCAGCGCAGCTCGACCTGACCTCTGCCGCGCTTGATCCGCCCCAGAACGATGGGGCTCTCGCCCGCCCGATGCAGCAGCCGGTGAACGGCCCTGGCGAACGTCGGCCGGACGGCAAAGACGTAGCCGATGCCCATGTTGAAGACCCGGAACATCTCGTCGCGATCGACGCCCTGGCTCTGCAACCAATCGAACACTGGCGGCGGCGTCCAGCGTCTGACCTCGATGACGGCGTTGCATTTGGGCGGGAGGATGCGTCCGACGTTCTCGGGCAGGCCTCCACCGGTGATATGGGCCATGGCGGTGACGACTCGTTTCACACGATAGTGCCCCAGCACGCGGCGGACAGCAGAGACGTAGATGCGTGTGGGGGCCAGCAGTGCATCGGCCAGTGACTGCCCGGTGCCTCGCAGAGGCCTGGTCAGCTTGCGCCGACCAACCAGGCGGCGAATCAGGGAGTACCCGTTGGAGTGCGGTCCGCTGGAGGGCAGGCCGATCAGGATATCGCCGGGCGTTACCCGGTCCGGATCGACCCGGCGGCGTGCCTCGACCACCCCCACCGCAAAGCCGGCCAGGTCGAAGTGCCCCTTGGCATACATATCGGGCATTTCGGCGGTCTCACCGCCGAGCAGGGCGCATCCCGCCTGGCGGCACCCATCAGCCACGCCCTCGATGATCTCGGCCAGGGCAGCGGGGGCGAGCTTGTGGACTGCCAGGTAGTCCAGGAAGAAGAGCGGCTCGCCGCCGCAGGTGATCAGGTCATTGACGCTCATGGCTACGAGGTCGATGCCGAGGTCTCGGACGCGCTTGGCTTGGATGCCCAGCAGCACCTTGGTGCCAACGCCATCGGTGCAGCCGATGAGCACCGGATGGCGATAGTTGCGTCTGAAGAGTGTCTCCGAGTAGTCGAGCGAGAACAGACCGGCAAAGCTGCCATGCCGATTGCAGACCCGAGTGTCGAACGTGCTGACCATGGCGGCCTTGATGGAGTCGACCCAGCGGGCGTTGGCGTCGATGTCGACGCCGGCTTCGGCGTAGGTGACAGCACGCTTGCTCTTCAAACCTGATCCCTCCTCTGGCAGGTACCCACGCGGCCTGGCCATCGGTGCAGTGGGCCGGTGAGCCTGCGCTGCGTCGCCCGGAGCGGCCGCCCAGGCGACGGGACAGCGGGACCGGCTCCGGTGGCCGCCAACCAGCCGAGACCTCAGAGAAACAGGCGTAGCTGGCGACGTTCCAGCGCGAACTTCTCGACGGGCTCGGTGACGTCGATCGGGTACTCGCCGGAGAAGCACGCCGTGCAATACTTCGGCGCCGCCATCCGCACCGACTCCAGCATTCCCTCCATGGAGAGGTAGTGCAGCGAGTCGACCTCCAGGTAGTCGCGGATCTGCTCCACGCTCCGGTCAGTGGCCGCCAGCTTGCTGGGATCTGGAAAATCGATACCGAAGTAGCACGGCTGGCGGATTGGCGGACTGGCCACGCGGAGGTGAATCTCCTTGGCGCCCGCTTTACGCAGTGCCCCCATCTTGCCGCGGGTGGTCGTTCCACGAACCACGGAGTCCTCAACCACGATCACGCGCTTGCCCCTGACAGCCTGCTTAATCACATTAAGCTTCATCTTGACGGCCAGGTCGCGCGAGGCCTGGGAGGGCATGATGAACGAGCGACCGGCGTAATGACTGGTGGTGAAGCCGCGCCCCAACTGGATTCCGCTCTCCCGGGCGTATCCCATGGCCGCGCAGCGGGCACAGTTGGGGACGGGCATGACCATGTCCGCCTCCACCGGCGCTTCGCGCGCCAGGCGGGCACCCATCTCCTCGCGGGCCAGATGCACGTTCTCGCCAAAGACATCGCTCGAGGGATCGGCGAAGTAGATCAGCTCGAAGATGCAGGCCGCCCCTCGCCCCCCATCGGCGTCGCCAAAGCGCCGGCTGGACAGGCCGTCCTTGGTGATAGTGACGACTTCGCCTGGCTCCACGTCGCGGACGTACTCGGCGTCCACCATATCCAGAGCGCAGGTTTCCGAGACGACCACGTGGGCGCCGTTGTCCATCCGCCCCAGGGACAGCGGCTTGAAACCGAGCGGATCGCGGACCGCGATCAGCCGGTCAGGAAACAGCAGCAGCAGACTGTACGCCCCTTGCAGGTGGTTCAGGACCCGCAGCAAGGGATCGGCCTGGGCGGTGTGAACCGCCTTGGCCAGCAGATGGATGATCACCTCCGTGTCGCAGGTGGTCTGGAAAATATGGCCGTCGGATTCGTACTTGCCGCGCAGGAGGGCGGCGT
>JANQGB010000663.1 GCA_028277545.1 Phycisphaerae bacterium
CCCTCCGCGGCCGGTTGCACCGAGGTCAGCATGTTCTCCAGAAAGGTGACCACCGCGCTGGACTGGGTCCGCGCCGCGATCGCGCCGTCGCGCTGGGTACGGTCGCTGCGACGCTGGTGCTAATCTCCGCGGTCCTGGCGGCCGCCGGCATCACCCGGCAGGCCCGGCTCGCCGAAACCCAGCGCGACGGCGCGATCGCGGCGCGGACCCAGTCCAGCGCGGTGGTCACCTTTCTGGAGAACATGCTGACCTCGGTGCAACCGGCCGCGGAGGGCGGCGATGTCACGGTACGCGCTGTCCTGGATAAGGCATCCCGGCAAATCGAGCGGAACCTGAACATTGATCCTCTGGTCAAGGCGTCGCTGTATGCCACGATTGGCCGCTCGTATGCAGCGTTGGGTCTATATGGAGAAGCGGAGGCACCATTGCAGCGGGCGCTCGAACTCCGGCGAACGCATCACGTCTCAGGCTTCGAGGAGGTGATCGAGACTGTGGATCACCTGGGCAGCCTGCGCTTCGCCGATGGGCGGCTGGATGAAGCCGAGCAGTTGCACCGTGAGGCGCTCGCCTTGGCAGAAACACATCTCGACGTAGGCGAGCCGCTCACCATCAGAGTCAAGGTCAATCTGGCCGAGGTCTTGGGAGAACGCCGCGACGTAGCCGAGGCTGAAGTCGTGTTGCAGGAAGTGCTGGCAGCGAGGCGTATCGCCTCCACCAACGACGGATTCGACGTGGCCGAGACTCTGGACCGACTCGCCGACCTGGCCGCTCGGCGCGGGAAGGACGAACAGGCCGTCGAGTACCTTCGGGAAGCACTGACCATTCATCGCACCAAGCTGGGTGACAGACATCCGCTCGTTATGGAGAGCATGAGCGGGCTGGCTTCCGCGCTGGACCGCCTGGGGAACGACGACGAAGCGCAGGAACTCTACGGCCAGATCGAGCCGTATGTGCGCAAGGCTGTGGAGATGCATCGTCACGCGATGGGCAACAGGCACGTGATGACGCTGGTGATAATTAACCACCTGGGAGAGCTGCTGGCCGCGATGGATCGCCTGGACGAAGCGGAGGCGCTCTTCCGAGAGATAGTCGTCACCAGCCTGGCCCTGATCGCCGAACCAGCGGCACCCTCGGAGCGTCTACTGAACAACACCGCTACAGCACAATGCAACCTGGGCTCTGTTCTATTGAGGATGGGCAGACTCGACGAGGCGGAGTCGCTGCTGCGCCAGGCGCTGGCCCATCGCCAGCGTACCGTGGGTCCGGAACACCTGGACGTGTCGGATTTGCTGGAGCCGCTGGCCGAGTTGGCCGAGAAGCGGGGGCTGACGGTACAGGCAGCCGAACTGATTGAGCAGGCGCTTCGTATTCGGCGCTCGTGGCTGCCGGAGTCCCATTCGGACGTCGAGTCTCTGAGGCTGAAACTGGAAATACTCGCCCGCTCTGAGGAATAGCCCTCTGGCGCCGGCTGTGTGTCGGCGTTGGCCCGCTGAAGAACTCACGCTCCAACTCCAGCAAAACGATGGCAGTGGCCGGAAGGCTGGGCAGCGTTCTCCGCCGAGTGGCACAGATTCAGGGGACTCGTGCAACACGCCCGGCAGTCACTGCGTGAGCGACAGCATGGGCACTCCTACCAGAGGGACCGGCTCGCGTGGTGCGGGGATGTAGGTGGAAAGGAGGCGGGCAATGCGATGCGCCGCCAGGCCATCCCACTTTTCCGGCACTGACCGACCGCCGGGAGGTGTCGTTCTGCACTGGCGATAGGCTTCGATGATTCGCCTCGGATCGGAGCCGACCAGCGTGCTTGTGCCGGCGGTGAGCGTGATAGGGCGCTCTGTGTTCTCGCGCAGGGTGAGGCACCACACGCCGAGAATAGTGGTCTCCTCCTGAATCCCGCCCGAGTCGGTGAGCACCACCGACGCGTTGGCCATCAGCTTCAGGAAGTCGAGGTAACCCAGCGGCTCGATGATCTGGAGCCGCTTCATCCCTTCGAAACGCTCGGCCAGTCCCAGACGAGCGAGGCTGTGACGGGTGCGGGGGTGCATGGGAAAGACAGTCGGCAGGTCGTCCTGGATTACCTCCAGGGCCTCGGCGATGCGGCCGAACACCGTCGGGTCGTCAACGTTACGTGGGCGGTGCAGCGTGACAACGTTGTAGTTGCCGGACTCGATCCCCTGCCTGGCGAGGACGGTGGACCGCTCGGCCTGGTCACGGTTAGCCAGCAGTGTGTCGATCATCACGTTACCGACATAGTGGATCTTCTCATCCGGTACGCCCTCACGGCGCAGGTTCTCCAGACCGCTCGGCTCGCTGACCAGCAGCAGATCGGCGATCGAGTCGGTCAGCAGTCGGTTGATCTCCTCGGGCATGCTTCGATCGAAGCTGCGCAGCCCCGCTTCGACGTGGGCCACCCGAATCCCCATCTTGACCGCCACCAACGCGCAGGCGATCGTGCTGTTCACGTCTCCCACAACGACGACCCAGTCCGGCTGGTGATCCTCGAGCACGGGCTCGAAGCGAGTCATGATCTGCGCGGTCTGCACGGCGTGACTGCCGGAGCCGACGCCCAGGTTGAGGTCAGGCTCGGGGATGCCAAGCTGCCGGAAGAACAGGTCCGACATATTGCTGTCGTAGTGTTGACCAGTATGAGCGAGCAGCGCTTCAAACTCGCCGCTGGCCTGATAGGCCTGCATCAACGGCGCGATCTTCATGAAGTTGGGGCGAGCGCCACAGACGTTGAGCACCTTGATCATGTGAGTCTTCCAGTCGAGTAAGCCGCGCCCGCGGCGTCCGCACCGCCTGCGCCGTTCACCTGATTATCGGTCTCGGGACTGGCGGGCTGAACTTGGCGTGGGTCCGGATGGAGCCGGCAGGCAGGGAGCAGCTGGAGTGCGGCGATTCTCGGTTAGGCTGCAGGTTCAGGACAAAGGCGGCAGGTCAGCGTATGGACGGTCTCTAAGGATGCCGCGGCGCGAAGGAGGGGGCAGGTATTTCCTCAAGCAGCTCCTGGTCCACCTCTACACTAACAGACTGCCCGAGGGTGGCGACGTTGAGTACCAGGCGTAGACGTGAGCGTCGCTGAGAGACTATGCCCTCCACGCCCGCCAGCGAGCCGGCCGCCACTCGAACCCACTGCCCGACCTCCAAGGCCTTCCTGAGCCGAAACTCTGTGCCGTCTGCCAGAACACGCTGAATCTGCCGCAGGTGACCCACCAGTTCGTGCTGGCCAGGTACTGGCAGGGTCTGGGCGATCCTGTTGGTGTTCAGGGCCCGGTAACGCTGATCAGGCGTAGCGTTGAAGAAGACATAGCCGGTGAACACCGGCACGATTGACCGTGATTTGCGGCCGGTCGTGCTGCTGCGGGTCTCTCGGGAACACAAGGGCAGATAGGCGGTTATGTCCAGATTTCGCAGATCCAGGGTCAGGGCCTTCTCGGCGCGGGGCCTGGTGTGAGCGACCCACCAGGTGCCCGGCAGGCAATCCGGGATGGCCTCGGTGGGCGCGGCTCGCATGCAGGCCTCCCAAATTGTATTCTGGTCCGTCGCAGTCACGCGGCGCATCCTAACCTCGCGAGCAATCGATCGCTACGTCCGGTAAGACCGCCCGCCGGGCGACATCTCCCCCACCGGGAAGGTGATGGCGAGCCAGCGCCGAGGTGCGTAGAATGGCCGCTCGTCCAGGGGCCGGAAGGCGCTAAGCTTGCGTTTGCCGGTTGCCGCTAAACCAAAGGTGCGTCACTGGCGTACTACTGACGGCTGGACCGGGCGCGCCGCTCTTGTGACGTTCGGCACGGGACGGCGGCCCTGATAAGAGCATAAGGCAGCAGCCCGGGTGCGACGATCGCTGCCGCGTTTTGGAGAGTGACAGAAACCATGAAGATCACAGTTGCAGGCAGCGGATACGTCGGTCTGGTCGGAGCAGCGTGCCTGGCCTCGACCGGAAACACGGTCATCGGGTACGACATCGATGAGAAGAAGGTCGCCACCATTAACAGCGGCGAATCCCCCATCTTCGAGCCCGGCCTGTCGGATCTCCTGCAGAGCAGCATCAAGGCCAAGCGCCTGACCTTCACCACCGATCCCGACAAAGCGCTGGCCGATCCGGAAGTGGTCTTCATCGCCATCGGGACTCCGCCCAAGGCAGACGGCTCCGCGGATCTGTCCCATATCTTCTCCTTCGCCGAGACGCTGGCCGATCGCGTGACCAAGGCTCCGGTCGTGGTCAACAAGAGCACGGTGCCGGTCGGCACTGGTGACCGCGTCGAGAAGATCATAAACGAGCGCAGCAAGGTACGCGTACACGTGGTCAGCAATCCCGAGTTTCTCAAAGAGGGAACCGCAGTCTCGGACTTTCTGCGACCCGACCGCGTGGTGATCGGCTCGGAGAACGAGGAGGCGGGGAACATCATCCGCGAACTGCACCTGCCTTTCGTACGCAACCAGCGCCCGGTGCTGATGATGGCCCGACGGGCGGCGGAGATGACCAAGTACGCCGCCAACTCCTTCCTGGCCACGCGCATCACCTTCATCAACGAAATCGCCAATCTCTGCGATGCCGTCGGCGTGGACGTCGACCAGGTGCGTCGCGGAATGGGCAGCGATAGCCGGATCGGGTACCACTTCCTCTATCCGGGCTCCGGCTATGGTGGATCCTGCTTCCCGAAGGACGTGCAGGCGCTGGCCCACGTGACCCGGGACGCCGGTCTCGAGCCGCATATCCTGGACTGCGTGCATCAGACCAATGACGCCCAGAAGAAAGTACTCTTCGGCAAGATCAAGCGTCGATTCGGTGACATCAAAGGCATGACCTTCGCCATCTGGGGCGTGACTTTCAAGGCGGATACGGACGATCTTCGGGAATCTCCGGCGCTGACGCTGATCGACCTGCTGCTCGAGGCCGGAGCCACGATCCGGGCCCACGACCCGGCTGGGATGGAGAACCTTCAAGCGCACTACGGTGACAAGGTCACGTGCTTTGAGGACGCGTACGAGCCAATGGAAGGCGCCGACGCGCTTTGCGTCTGTACGGAGTGGAGCGAGTTCCGCAGCCCGGAGTTTGGCCGCATCAAGGAACTGCTCAAGCAGAAGGCGATCTTCGACGGGCGGAACCTGTACGACCTGGAAGCGATGAAGCGGTACGGCCTGGAGTACCACCCGATAGGCCGGCCGGTGATTAACTGGACCCCGTAGCATCGCTGGAACCGGCCCGCGTGGCCAAGCAAGCGAAGCCAGACGGCGGCCGGTCGAGAAAGAGGTGCCACCGCGAGCGGCGCCTCTGACGTGCGTCGGTGGCGAGAGCACAGGCCGGAAGCCCGTGCCGCACTGGCATCAACAGGCTGTTGGGAATCCATGTCTTCCGAAACCATCCGGCTGTTGATCTCCTGCGCCGACACCAGCGGCATCATTGCCGCGGTCGCCGGCTTTATCGCCGAGCGCAACGGGAACATCCTGGAGGCGGATCAGCACACGGATCCGGAACACGGCGCCTTCTTCATGCGAGTCGAGATCGACCCGACCGCCTTTGCGCTGACCAGAGAGAACTTCGCGGCTGAGTGGCAACAGGTGGCCCAGCCCTTCGGCATGCGCTGGCGAGTCCACTGGGGCAGCGACATCAAGCGCATGGCGATTCTTGTCAGCAAGGAGAGCCACTGCCTGGACGACCTGCTTTGGAGATGGCGGACCGGCGAGTTACACGTCGAGCTTCCGCTGGTCATCAGCAACCATGACGACCTGCGCGAACCTGCACAAGCCTGCGATGTGGCCTACCATCACCTGCCCGTAACTCCGGAGACAAAACCCGAACAGGAGGGCAGGATCCTCGAACTGCTCGGCGAAGCCAACGTGGATTTTATCGTACTCGCCCGCTATATGCAGATTCTCTCGCCAACCGTCGTGGACCGCTACGAGAATCGCATCATCAACATCCACCATAGCTTCCTGCCCGCGTTCAGCGGCCCGCGCCCCTATCGCAACGCCTACGAGCGGGGCGTCAAGATCATCGGCGCCACCAGCCACTACGTGACCGCGGACCTCGACGCCGGCCCGATCATCGCCCAGGGAACGATTCCCGTCGATCACCGCGATTCGGTGCATGATCTGATACGGCGTGGCAGAGACCTGGAGCGCGTAGTGCTGGCCAGCGCCGTTCGCAGCCACGTCGAAGACAAGATTTTGACCAGCCAGAACAAGACCGTCGTGTTCGCCTGAGCGTAATTCGCGTACTGTGAGCCTGAATGCTGCGCGCAGCCGGCCCTATCGCTCGGGCGCTCTTTGGTCCGAAGGCTCAGCAGCAGGCGCCGCCGGCGTCCAATCCGACGTCTGGTTTTTGTGTCGCCTGGTGGCAGTGGAACGGTCCGAAGTGGGTTGATCGATCGCCCGTTAGCTCAAAGTGCGGGCCCAGGCGTGTCTCGCCGAGCATGGCGGCCGTGTTTCCGCAGACCAGCATGATCTTGTTGGTGTGGAACAGGTGGTTCTCGTCCAGCGCGAAGCTGTGCGGGTAATCGGGTAGTGTCCCCAGGTAGCGGGCGGTC
>JANQGB010000664.1 GCA_028277545.1 Phycisphaerae bacterium
CCAGGGCGGGCTACTGCTGAGCTTCCGGCCCTACCAGCCGCGCACCTTCGCGATCAGGCTGGCTGATCCATCAACGCGGCTCAGCCGCCCGATCGCCAAGCCGGCACCACTGCCGTTTGATCTGGACGTCGTGTCGGCCGATCGCGACCGGAGCGACGGAGACTTCGACGGTGCCGGTCACACCCTGCCGGCGGAACTGTTGCCGCGGGACCTGGTGCTGGAGGACGTGCCCTTCAGATTCGGCCCGACTTCCGCTGGCGCCCTGAACGCGCTGGCGTGCCGCGGACAGACACTGGCCCTGCCGGACGGCGACTTCAATCGGTTGTTCATTATCGCCGCGGCCGCCGGGGGGCCGGCGGAGGGCACCTTCCTGACAGGCGACCGGGCCACCAGGCTATCGATCCACGAATTCACCGGTTGGATCGGCCAGGCGGACAGCCTGGTGGTGGACGGTCGTGTGGTTGACGCGGAACGGATGGTTCCGGCGTTCATCGATCGTGACGAGATCGCCTGGGTGGGTACTCACCGCCACGACGGGTCCACCGATCGCAACGAGCCGTACGTGTTCTGCTATCTGTTCAAGTATGGACTCGACTTGCCGTCGGGGGCGAGTACGGTCACTCTGCCGGACGAGGAGCGCATTCGCATCCTGGCGATGACTGCCGTGAACTTGCCCGCGGGCGAGGTGGTACGGTCGTCTGAACTCTACGATCACCTGTCGGCCACTCACATTCAGCCTCACGGCGGCCTGCTGATAGAGCCGGTCAGGGTTCGACTAGCGGCCGACGCGAAGGACGCCGAGATCGTCTACACTCTGGACGGGTCACAGCCTGACGCCAACTCCACCCGCTATTCCGGACCGTTCGAGGTGTCTGCCACCACGACGGTGTCGGCCCGCACCCTTCGCCGCGGCCGTCTTGACGAGCGAGCTACGCGGGCCAAGTTCACTTTCGCGACTCCTCGTGACGCCGAGCGGGTCCCCGACGCCAAGGCGGGGCTGGTCGCCAGCTATTACCAGGGCGAGTGGAAGGCTTTGCCCGACTTTGACGCGCTCGCGCCGGTCAAGACGGGCACGGTTGACACGTTTGACGTATCGCAGAGAGACGAGGCGGAACGATACGGTGTGGTGTTTGCGGGCTACGTCAGCGTGCCGCGCGATGGCGTCTACACGTTCTATTGCGCGAGTGACGATGGCAGCAGGCTCTACGTCGGCGGCGTTCAGGTCGTCGAGAACGATGGCTTGCACAGCACGCGTGAACGCCGCGGCCGCATCGCTCTGAAGGCGGGTGCCCATCCGATTCGCGTAGAGTACTTCCAGCGCACGGGTGGCGAGGAGTTGGTGGTGAGCTACGAGGGGCCCGGTATCAAGAAACAGGTTGTGCCGGCCGAAGCGTTGTTGCGGTGAACTGCCAGTGCTCCGCGCTGCGGACCCTAACTGGCTCGTTGCGATTCAGTTCCCCACCCCTGCTTTGCAGGGATGGGGCACCCGGCGCCCGGCTACGTTGTCTACGTCCGGGCGTCCGCGCGAACTGAAGTTCGCGGCTC
>JANQGB010000676.1 GCA_028277545.1 Phycisphaerae bacterium
GCCTTGCCGCAGCCCTTACCGCAAATCCCCGCGCATCCGCCATCGCCACAGCGGCGGCCACAGCAGGCTTGCTCCCCATTCTTGACGCAGACAGAGACGGCCATCAGTACGCCGTCGCTCATCTGTCCGTATGCCGTCACCCGCTGCTCCGATGCCAGATCGTCGAACTCGCCGAGCTCGCCGCCGATGCGCAAGGCCGTGTCCTCGGTGACTCGCACCGGAATACCCGAGAGATTGAACTGGCCTGTCTCCGCATCGACGCTGGCGATGGCCCCGCATACTCGGACCGCGTTGGCCAGCGGCTCTGGGGCGGTGTTATCTTCTGGAGCTTGCTGCAACCCGAACGCGGGCACTGTCAGTAATGCCACCAGGGCGATGGTGTGTCGTACCATAAGTCTGTCTCCACTATAGATTCTCTGATTGCTCACCTTGCGTACGCAGTGGTTAAACGGCCGCAGCAGGAGACTCCTGCGGAGAAAACCGGAGCTGTCGCCGTGCGGGGTGTGGGCGCACTGGAGGACTACTCGTCCGCGCAGCAATACCTGGGGCTAGGCAGGTATTCTCGATCTACAGGTACCGTAGCTTGTGGCGTGCCCAGTTAGCGGACGTCGTCTGCGACATGCTCGGCCCCGGCCTTCGTACCGGGCGACCCCGGGCTACGAGTCGGTCGTGCGTCCGTTGACACGCCCGGCGCTGGCCACGCTGTCCCCGTTGCCGGAGGCCCGGCGCCGCAGCAGGATGGTGCGGGCCATCTCCAGGCGATCCATCAGGGCCTTCATGTCACGTGGTCGTTTAGAGGGGTCTTTCTGGCAGCACTCTTCGACCAGTCTCTCAATCGGCTTGGCCAGGTCCACCGGCACCGGCTGGTTCGTGTCCGACGTTCGCTTGCCCAGCAGGCTCAAGGAGTGCATGGCCACCGTCTGATTCATGTCCGTCTGGATGGCCTGGCCGGTCAGAACCTTGAACAGCGTCGCGCCCAATCCGAACACGTCGGTGCGGGCGTCGAGTTGGCCCAGCGACACCTGCTCAGGCGCCATGTAGTCGATGGTGCCCTGCACTCGGGGCTTGACGGTATGGATTCGGCAGGCCTGACCCAGGTCGATCAGCTTCACTCGCTCATCCGGCGTGACCAGGATATTGCCCGGCTTCAGGTCTGCGTGAACGAAGCCTGCCCGGTGCATGGCCAGCAGGCCTTCCGCCACCTGCCGGAAGTGACCCAGCAACCGGGGTAAGGGGCACGAGAAGTCCGGATCGTTCAGCGGCAGGCCGTCGACATACTCCATGAACAGGTAGGCAGCCTTGACCCGCAGGCGGCGGCGCACGTAGCGCAACTCATACGTCTTGCGCAGTATGGGGTGGTCGATTCCGCCAGCGGCGGTATGTTCGTCGCGTAACTGCTCGACGAACTTCATGTCCTCCGGTTCGTGGACCTTGACCACCTTGACGGTGTACTTGGCCCCGGTGCGCGTACTCTGGGCCAGCAGGATCGTGCTCCTGGCGCCCGTGCCCAGTTTGTCGAGCACGCGATAGTTCGGAAGGTCGATGCTCATCTCACCCACTCTCCAGCCGGTCTCGAGGACCGGAGCCGCACTTGCCGCCTGCCTGCACCGTCGTAGCGCCGCGCATCCGACAGGATCGCGCGGTAGCGACGCTGATGGCGCACGGCGCGCGCCATTTCAGGCCCCGGCGGGCATTCTCTGGTTGTAACGGCTGTGGGTTCCTGTTGTGGGCCGCGTCTGTCGGCCAGCCCTGGCTGATCCCGTACTCAACGATCTATTGCCAGTGGGTCACTGGATGAGAGGCTGACAAATGGAGAAGTATAATGGCGATAAACGCTGAAAAATGCCTTCAACCCATCCTGCCACGATGCCTTCAGTATAATCTTCCCAGCCTGACGGTCAAACCGCGACCGCCGTTTTCTGCAGCTCGCCTGTCTGGACGCTGGTTTCGTGGCCGAAGTCCACGTTTTGGCGCGGCTCGCTGGCCCTCACGGTAAGGATGGCGATCTCCGGTGGGCAACAGAAGCGCAGCGGGAGCGGGCCGGACAGGCCGATCCCGGGGCTGACATGCAGCCTGGTACCATCCACGGTGTGCAGCCCGCGCGCCATCCGGTTTGGAATCCGGTCGTGAGCCCAGACACATCCCAGCAGCGGCAGGCGTATCTGGCCTCCGTGGGTGTGCCCGGCCAGCACCAGGCCCACCCGGTCTCGCGGTACCGCGAACACGGTAGACGGATAATGGGCCAGCAGAAGTGTTGGCGAGTGCGCGTCCACGCGGGACAGCGCCAGTGCCGGGCTGCCCGGCGTCACGTCGGTCTGCTCGACGCCGGCGATCGCCAGCGTAGCGCCATTGTGCCGAATGTCTGTGTGGGCGTCACGCAGGAGTTGCAGTCCCATATCGTCGCAGTCGGCCAACCGGGGGCTGTCATGGTTGCCCAGCACCGCATACGTGCCGTGCTGGCTGTGGATTGGCTTGAAGAACCGACGGGCCAGGTCCGCCACCCTTTCCCAGTCCGAGGGGACGTGGCCCAGGTCGCCGGTCACCGCGAGCAGGTCGAAGTCCAGGCCCAGCAGGACGCGCTGAGCGCCGGCCAGCACGCGGTTCCATTTGCGCAGGTGCAGATCGGTGAGGTGAGCGATGCGCAGGCCGTCCAGCGCTGATGGCCAGCCCGCAACTGGCACACGAACGTGTGTAGTGGTCACGAATTCCATGGAAGCTGCCACCCCAATGGCCCGCACCCCCAGAAGCGATTGCCCCCGTCACGTGTGGCGAGCCGGCACACTGCCTGAAACGTAGAATACGCCGGCGCCCCGGGCAAACAGCGCAAAGTAGCGATAAGGAGCGCGGGGGAATCGGCCGCTCGTGCCAGTACTGGCAGCGGTGATTATCAGACCGGTTCGAGCTCTCCGGCCGAGACGTACTTGCGCACGTCTATTCCGCTGACGGCCGCGATGGTGATATTACGGCACATCCTCAGGTCGAGTTCGCGCGGCGTGGTGCGGCTGCCATCCTCGCCAACCTTGCCCTTTAACAGCCGCACGGTTGGCCGGCAGGGCGCCTCGGGGTGATTGCCGATTACCACCGCCTCCAGCCCGTTTGACAAGGTGACCACCGAACCCACCTGAAACGCGGGTACCAGCCGCAGCAGCGTTTCGACGACGACCGGATCGAACCAGCCGGCGAATTTCGCGGATCTCAGGCCTGCTATCGCCACAATCGTCGGCACTACCCGACCGCCCGGGCAAAGCAGGTGGTCGAAGGCATCCACGACCGCGACTATGCGGCTGAAGATGTGAATCTGCCGCCCCGACAATGGCGCTGCCGGACGTGATTCGCGCCCCTCCCGGGGCGGAAAGCCGCTGCCATCATAGCGCTGATGGTGGTTGAGGATGATGTTAGCCGCCACCACAGACACGTTCTCATGGGCGTGGTCGAAGCCGGCATGAACGTGACAACGGTACTCAGGCCAGTCCGCCTGCTCGTCCAGGATGGACTTGTTCTGTAGCTCGTCGGGCATCAGCAGCTTCCCCACGTCGTGCAGAAGGGCCCCGACACCCAACTCGCTGGTGTTTTCCGCAATGTCTGCCGGAAGACTGCTTCGCTGGCGCCGCAGGTAGCCGGTCATGTGGGCTCCGACGAGAAGCGACAGGTAGCTGCAGTTGGCCAGATGACCGGTCAGCACCGATCCACAGGAGGCCAATTGATGGGTAATGACGTCGTGGTTCGGTTCCTCGACGATGTTGGTCAACATGCAGCGGACGGCCTTGCGGTACTGGTGCAGGTTGAGCTTGACCGCCACCCTGCGCTCCAGGCGCTCAATGGAGTCGTTTATGGCCTGATAGAGCCGCAGGTGGTCCTGGGAGATCTCCTTGTTCAGGGCGGCATCCACCTCGTCCAGCCCCGGGAAGTCGATCCAGACGTGGCTGACACCGAGTTCGTTGAGACGCTGTATGTAAGACGGCTCCAGCGTGACTCCGTCGGTCAGCAGCACACAACTCTCGCAGAGCGGATGAAGGATGGGTTGGGCCAGTGTCATCCCTACCTTGAGCGAAGTGGTTGGAAGCAGCAGCATGTCCGAGGCATCCCTTTTCTGACCAGAGGGCGAGCCGCGCGGGCCGCCCGCCTTTACCCTAAGATATCGACAACTCCCAGGCGCTCACCTGCGGATAACCCCGCTGCGCCGGCCGCGTTGACGTGGCACTGCTCTGCTGTCAAGCTGTACCCGACTGTGACGATGGTAGCGTCCGGTAAGGCGATCATGGCTTGGCCACCGGAGGCGGACGACCGGTCGTCGCGGCCACGGCGTGGTCGAGTATCCGATAAGCTGCAAACTCACGGAAGAACCACATGGACCTGGAAAGAATCGCCAAAGCCGTTCGAGAAATACTGGAAGCCGTCGGCGAGAACCCCGACCGGGAAGGGCTCAAGAACACGCCCATGCGCGTGGCCCGGATGTACGCGGAACTCTTCGGTGGACTGAACACCGACCCGGCCCGGCTGCTCTCCGCCAGGTTCACCGAGGTCTACGACGAACTGGTGGTGCTCAAGGACATCCCCTTCAATTCGATGTGCGAGCATCACCTGATGCCCTTCGAGGGCAAGGCCAGCGTGGCGTACCTTCCTGACGGTCAGGTGGTGGGCATCTCCAAGCTGGCCCGCGTGGTCGATGAGTACGCTCACCGGCCACAGGTGCAGGAGCGTCTCACCGGGCAGGTGGCCGACGTGCTGGCCGAGGCGGTTCAGCCCAAGGGTGTGGCGGTGGTCATGACCGCGACCCACACATGCATGACCTGTCGTGGCATCAGGAAGGCGGGAAGCCTCATGGTCACTTCGGCGGTCCGGGGGCGTTGTCGCAGCGACCCCCGCACGCGGGCGGAGGTCATGGCCTTGCTGCACGACTAGCGGCGACGTTAACCGCAGCGGCGGTTCGGGATGGCCGGGAGCCGGGTTGGGCTGGGACGCCGGTTTCATTTGCAGGGAGGCTGACCGAATGGGGGATTGCCAGGAACTTGGCATTGCGGACTGGACCAGCGGGCGGTTCCCCCGGACGCGCTACCAGGGCAGCAAGCGCAAACTCCTGGACTGGATCTGGGACAGCCTCCGCGACCTGCCGTTCGACACCGCTCTGGATGTGTTCGGCGGTACGGCGTCGGTGGCGTACCTGTTCAAGCAGCGCGGCAAGCAGGTCACCTACAACGACGTGCTGGCCTTCAACCACCAAATCGGCCTGGCCCTGATCGAGAACGACGCTCAGCGGCTCGAGGACGACGAGGTGAGTCGCGTTATCAGGCCGGGACCCTCGGCCAGCTATGACGACTTCATCGAGCGCACCTTCGGCGGCATCTACTTCACCGACGACGAGAACCGCTGGCTGGATGTCGTCGCCCAGAACATCGCGAGGATCGACGAAACGCACCGGCGGGCGGTGGCCTGGTACGCGCTGTATCAGTCATGCATGGCCAAGCGACCTTACAACCTGTTCCACCGCAAGAACCTCTACATGCGAACGGCCGATGTCCGGCGCAGCTTCGGTAACAAAGCCACCTGGGACCGCAGCTTCGAGGAACACTTCCGCAAGCACGTCCGCCAGGCCAACACGGCTGTTTTTGACAGCGGGCGGCGCTGTCA
>JANQGB010000804.1 GCA_028277545.1 Phycisphaerae bacterium
GCCACTGATGGAGGCCTGCGACCGGGCCCTGGTACGCCTGGTGAGCCGCCTCGAACCGCGATTGGTGGTCGGTGTAGGGAAATTCGCCCAGGCGCGGGCCGAGGCCGCGTTGGCCCGATCCGGGGTCAGAGTGGGCGGAATCCTCCATCCCAGCCCCGCCAGCCCCCTGGCCAACCGCGGCTGGGCCGACCAGGCCTCCAGGCAGCTTGCGGAGTTGGAAGTCACTATACCGCCAACGGGCAGCCGGTGATCTTTCCGCAGTGTGATGATGCGATGGCAGTACTGGAAAAGCCAATTAGGCGATCCTGGCCCTCATTTCCCTGAGGAACGACACGTTGGCTGCCGGCAGCAGCACGCCAGATGAGCCCTGAGGCCGCTACCGCCGGACTTCTCGCGTTACACATGTCCTTTAAGACGAGTGCTGTCGATTCAACGGGCAGGGACCGCATCAAGGCGCCCGCCGCCGCCGGGTCGGTAGAGTTGGGGCGGCCCCCACCCGACCGGGGGGGGCGCTGGGGCGATCTACGAGGCAAATAAAGAAAGCCCTTGCCGGATGGTCCTTGATTGCCTAAAGTGGTTAATAGTTTCGCCGGAACATTTCGGAACACAATTGGAGGATAACTGTGGCAACCAAAAAACCCCCTAGCGTCAAGACCATTGATGGCCTGCTCAAGGCCATGCTGGTGATGTCCCGGACCGTGGACTCCGTTCTGGAAACCCAGGCGGTGGAGGCGGCCGTCGGGACCCCCCTCTCGGCATCCAAAGTAGAGATACTTCGCCTCCTTTCTCACCGAAAAGGCCAGACCGCCAGCCAGGTCGCCCGGTTTCTGGGAGTCAGCAACCCGGCGGTCAGTCAGATTATCGACACCATGGTCCGCGACAAGCTGGTGGTCCGCAAGACCGCCAAACACGACCGGCGCGAAGTCAACCTGATGCTCACCGGTCAGGGCCAGCGCTGGGCCAAGACGCTGCTGGACAAGCAGCGGCAGTTGGTCCGCAACGCAATCCGCGACAAGCGGGTCAGCGAGATCGGCCAGTGGGCCGAGACGATCGAGGCGGCGGCGGGCGCCCTGGTTCAGGGCAACAAGGCCTATAGCCAGTTTTGCGCTCAATGCAGTTCGCACGGGGATGACAGTTGTATTCTGACTGACGGCGGTGAGCAGTGCCAGTTCATGGAAACCGAACCGCTGCCGCGGCGTCGACGACGAGCGGGTGCGGCGACCGGCCAGGCCAAGGCGGCCGCCTCGACCAACAATCGGCGGCGGACCAAGGCTGTACGTAAGAAAGTAGGGCGGCGGCGCGTCAAGAGAGCTGTCTGACCGCCTCGAGACGCGAAAACGGGCCGGCCGGCTTGCCGGTCGAGCCCGCGGCGGCGGGAGGAATCAGCACCGTGCCCAGGAATTGCGACCCCGCATCGCAGGCACCCCGCTTTCCTGGTTAGCGCGGTGTGCGGGACAAAGGCCAGCGCTACGCAGTGCCCTGCTCCGCAGGGTCAGAGCGTGATTACCTTGTCGGCCTTGCGCAGCGTCGCCAGGATGTCGTCCATGTTGCTGGCCGGCGCGAACAACAGCCGGTCGCCGAGGTTGTAGTGGTCAACGCAAGTCCCGCAGACCAGCACGTCCACCCCGCGTTCGTGCAGATGACCTAGCTCGACGGCCACGCACGAGCCGCGGGTGGCCAGCTTGGCGCCCTCGTTGTACAGCACGATGGCCTCGAGCTCGTCCTCGAACGAAGACAGTTTGCGCAGGCAGCTCCCCAGAATCTTGCGCCCCAGATCCTCGTCCCCGGCGCCCATCTGGGCCCGGTTGATCACAATCGCCGTGGGCATCTCAAGACCTCGTCCTCAAGAGTAGTCGACCTTCTCCTGCCCGCGTGTCGCCCCATTGGGCAGTCGCTCTGCTGGCGCAGACCACCAGGCGGCACTCGCCCGCC
>JANQGB010000812.1 GCA_028277545.1 Phycisphaerae bacterium
ACTCGTTGCCAACGGCGGAGCCTTTGGCGGCAAGGAGGACCTGAGCATCCAGGCTCAGACGGCCCTGGCAGCGTTGCTCTGCGGCGCGCCAGTCAAGACTACCTTGACCCGCCTGGAGAGTTTTCGGATTCACCCCAAGCGCCACCCTATCGAGATGTCCTACAGCGTGGGGTGCGACGCTGAAGGGCGGCTCACCGCGGTGCGTGCCCGCATGATCGGCGACACCGGCGCGTACGCCTCGGTGGGTGCCAAGGTTCTGGAGCGGGCCGGCGGCCATGCGGCCGGGCCTTATCGCGTGGCCAACGTGGATGTCGAGGCATTGGCGGTCTACACCAACAACCCGCCCTGCGGCGCAATGCGCGGCTTCGGCGTGAACCAGGCTGCCTTCGCGATTGAATCCTGCCTGGACATGCTGGCCGAGAAGGTCGGCATCGATGGTTGGGAGATGCGCTGGCGCAACGTGCTCGAGGTGGGTGACCACTTCGCCACCGGTCAACGTCTAGACAAGCCGTTCGGGCTGAAGAACACGCTGCTGGCGGTCAAGGAGGCTTACCGCGGAGCCCGGTACGCCGGAATCGCCTGCGGCATCAAGAACGTAGGCATCGGTAACGGCCTGGACGACACCGGCAAAGCTGCGCTAACGGTTGAAGCCGCCGGTGAGGTCACCGTGCGTACGGGCTTCACCGAGATGGGCCAGGGTCTGTTCACCGTCTGCGTTCAAGTTGCCGTTCAGGAAACCGGCCTGCCGCCACAGACCTTCCGGTCCACCACCGACACCAGCGAGAATCTCGACTGCGGGCAGACCACCGGCAGCCGAGGCACGGTTCTGGCTACCGCCGCTGTCATCGACGCCGCCCGGCAATTGCGGGCCGATCTGGACGCCGGCCACACGCTGGCCGACCTGGCCGGTCGGGTCTACCACGGCGGATGGGCCGACGTCGGCACCCACCCCCTGGGCACCGACGTGCCTGATCCCCGGACCCACCTCACCTACGGCTTCGCCACCCAGGTAGCGATCCTCGACGACGATGGCCGGGTGATGAAGATAGTCGCAGCCCACGACGTGGGCAAAGCCATCAACCCCACGCTGTTGGAGGGTCAAATCGAGGGCTCGATTCACATGGGACTGGGTTATGCACTGACCGAGGAGTTCCCCACTGCGGGCGGTCAACTGGTGAATAAGGACATCAAGTCCGTAGCGGCTCTGCGGGCCCACCACATGCCGGACGTGCAGGTCATTCTCATCGAGGAGCCCGATCCGGAATGCGCCTACGGTGCCAGAGGGGTGGGCGAGATAGGGCTGGTCCCTACCGCCCCCGCAGTAGCCGCCGCGCTTCATGCCTACGACGGCACGCGCCACTTCAACCTGCCCATGAAGGATTCGCCCGCCGCCCGGGCCATCCGCAAGCCGAAGCCACGATGGTGACGCTGGCGCGTCGAAACGCCGAAACGTCGAAACGCCGAAACGTCGAAACGTCGAAACGCCGAAACGTCAAAACGTCAAAACGGCAAAACGGCAAAACGGCAAAACGGCAAAACGGCAAAACGGCCGTATGGCTATGCTACGCGACGCTCGGGTGGCACTGTTTTGTTGCATCGGGCAGTCTATGCTCGCTGGCCGTCTGTTGCGGGTGAGCCCTGCTTCCTGGGCGCCCTGATGACGGGTTGGTTCATCATGGTTGGTGATCGGCCTGAAACCGACGCCGTCCGGATTGGCACGACCGAGACACAGGTCCGAACCATATCAGGGGCTAGAACCAGGAATCTGTCACCCAAGTGGTCAGGTAATAATTGCCGACTGACCTCGGTCTGGTCCCGATTTGTTTCTGACACAAAATGTACCTAATGGGGCGCAACTTCACCCAGCCTCCTGAAGCGGTTTGTCTTGCAACTCACCGCCGGGCGAAGTATAGTACTATCGTTCGGGTGTCTAACGTCAGTTGCAGGGGAATGACCTTCGGCCGGGCTGGACGGTTCTTGTTCGCCCCGCACTCTGCTTCGACCATCTGCTGAGCGGAAACACGCCAAGGGCGCAACGGACAGCGCTCCTGGATAGCCGAGTGCCGCACGGCGGCGTAGTCGGACGAGGAGAGTAGGGACAGGTCGGGCGCAAAACGAACGCGGCAGGGGATCGAACACTCCACCGAAGGCTTCCGTCACGTGAACAGGAGGATTAGGTGATGAGCCCCAGATCAACACTAAAGCCGGTGCCGGAAACTGACACGAAGTTGAAAGCCAGGCGAACGAAGGGCGCGGAACTGGAGTTGGCCCTCCAGCGCTACTGCCAGGCCGCGGAGACCACGCAGGCGGTCCGCCAGGGAGGGGGCCTCAAGGACTGGGCGGTGTACACGGCCGCGGCCGGCTCGGCGCTGGCCATGGCGCAGGGCGCCGACGCGGACATTATGTACTCCGGCGTCCAAAACATCACGGT
>JANQGB010000955.1 GCA_028277545.1 Phycisphaerae bacterium
ATGTCCTGCTCGCCTTTCCCTATCTGCTGCTCGCCCTGGCCATCGTGGCCGCACCGGGCCGGGATGCTGGAGCACATTCACCGCGAGATGAGGGAACGATGGGAGGAGTCGGAGCGGATAGGCCGGGCAAAGCGGGACTCCACGGTCCGGCCGGAACCAGGGAGCACGGACAAGAGCTAGCGTAGTGCCTAAAAACCACCGGATCGTAACCAACTGCGAACTTCAGTTCGCGCGGGCTGAGTAATAAGGAGCCGCGAACTTCAGTTCGCGCGGACGCCCACACGTCGACGACCCAACCTCCACGCGTAGACCAAAACCACCGGGTAGTAACGAGCCGCGAACTTCAGTTCGCGCGGACGCCCGAACGTCGACGGCCCGCCCTACACGCGTCGTCAGAATACACCGCAATCTCTGAGGCACTCCTCCATCCAGGCCCAGCGACGGGCCCCCGATGCCATGGGCGTGAACTACTGGCGTGACGGCGCTACGCCTGTGACCGCCGAAACAGAGCCCCTGGACATTATCTCCGGCGGGACCATCTTGACTGGAGTCGGGCCGCCTGACACCATGAGCACGCCTCGTAACGGGCGCTGCTGCTCTGCCCCCGTGAGGTACTGCCCGGGTGACCCGCTGATGTCGCCCCAGGGCCGGCGAATCCAGGCGACGGGCGCTCGTGGAGGATATGACCGGGGCGACGGTCTCGTAGAAGCACACGGCCGCGACTGGCACAAACGATGCCCGGCGCGGGCGACTGACGCAGCAGCATCGTACGGTGAGCCGCAGATGGACACGACCAGCATCAACGCCTATGACCTCCGCGACCGCGTACGCAGGTACGATGCCGACATGGATGTAATGCATCCGCTCCGCTGGAAGATGATCGACGTAGCGTTAGAAGTACTTCCCTTCAACGCCTCTCAACCGCTGAAGATTCTGGACCTCGGCATCGGCACGGGTGCCTTCACGGAACGACTCCTGGCGGCCTATACGCAAGCACAGGTCGTCGGACTCGACGGCGCCGCGGCCATGCTGGAGCTCGCCCGGGCACGGCTGGCGGGCTTTGCCGACGCCATCGAGTGGATCGTTGCCGACTTCCAGGCCATACCGGCCGCAGTGACGGCTCCCGACACATACGACGCCGTGGTTTCGTCCTACGCGCTTCACCACCTGAGTGCTCGGCAAAAGCGCGCCGCGCTGAAGCCCGTGATTGGCGCGATCAAACCGGCCGGGTGGTTCTTGAACGCCGATGTGGTAGTCGCAGAGGGCTACGAGACCGAGGCGCGAATCCAGCAAATCCGGGTCGAGGCGGTAACGGCCCGCGCTGCGCCGGAGGATCAGCGCTTTCACAACGCCGACGCCACCAGGCAATATCTTTGCGATCTGGAAGCTGCCGAGCAGGATCAGCCTCAAACGCTGGAAGAGGATCTACGCATCCTGCGCGACGCCGGTCTCGCCAGCCCCGAGGTGTTCTGGAAGGAGTATCGTGAGGCCGTAATCGGTGGGCCGAAGGTGCACGCAGAATGACTGATCCTGTATCGGCCAGGGGCCACCTGCCCGGCGGCGTGTTCCTCTGATTGATGTCAGTGTCTTGCCGTAGCACCAATGCAGCCGGACCACCACTCCGATTGAACTCGGCGGGCATCATTTCCAACCTGGTATCTCTTCAGCCGATTGGAGTGGCCGAGGCACCCATATAAAGCAGTATTTTACTTGCGCCCCGGGTTGCGCTCTGCTGTGAGGGAAGCATGCGGCCAGGGAAGGCCAACTCGATCTCCGCCCAATCGCTGATCGCGGCGGCGGCACGCGGCCAACTGGACGAGTCGCTGGCCCGGCAACTCTACCAGCACGGACCGGAAGTGGTCACTCTTGCACTGTTGGCCGCAAGCAAACCCATCGCCGAGCAGGAGACGCGTATTGCCGAATTGCAGAGGCAGGGCGGCAAACAGCAGGCCACGCCGTCCACACCTTCGGCTATGGAGCCAGTCTACACCAAACCCAACGCCACCAAACGGCGCAAACGCCCCGGGGCCAGGAAGGGACATCCCGGCACTCGCCGGGCCAAGCCGACGCGGATCGACCGGCGAGTCGCACACCGCGTCAAACGATGTCCGCACTGTGATGGTCCGGTGCGGCGGTGCAACCGCCAACGCACCCGGGTCATCGAGGACATTCCCGAGGACATCACGCCGGTGGCCACGGAGCACACCATCCATCGCGACTACTGTCCGGCCTGCCAGAAGCACGTCGAGCCGGTGGTGCCCGAGGCCATGCCCAATGCGACCTTGGGGCACCACGTGGTCGGCCTGACCAGTTGGTTCCATTACGGGCTGGGCATTACCATCGATCAAGTGGTGGATATTCTGGGATACCACCTCCAGACGCGACTCACCCCCGGCGGCCTGGTGGATGCCTGGCGTCGGTTGGCGGAGGTCTTGATCCCCTGGTATGAGCAGATCTCCCGGCAGGCCCGCGAATCGGCCGTGCTGCACGCCGGCGAAACCGGTTGGCGGGTCAGCGGTCAGAACCACTGGTTGTGGTGCTTTGCCAATCATCAAGTGTGCTACTACATGATCGATCGTGGCCGCAGTTCACCGGCTCTGAAGAAGTTCTTCACCGAGGCCTTTGCCGGAACCTTGATTCATGACTTCTGGGCGCCGTACGAGTCGATCGAGACCGACGATCGACAGTACTGCCTGGTCCACCTGCTGCGCGAACTGGAGAAGGTCGATCAGCACAACGAGTCAGCAGAGTGGCAGGCCTTCGCCAAGAAGCTGCGGAGACTGATCCGCGACGGCATCCGGCTGCGCAAGCGGCCGGACTTCGATCGGCAACGCTATGAGAGCCGCATTCTCCTTATCGACCGGCGACTGACCGCCATAGCCCAGTGGCAGGGTCCGGACAGAGAACCCGTTTACCACGACGCCGACACGCTGCGATTGGCCAAGCGCCTGCGCAAACACTGGGATCACCTCTTCACCTTCCTGGACAAGCCTGAGGTGCCCTTCGAGAACAACTTCGCCGAGCGAATGATCCGCCCGGCGGTCATCCTGCGCAAGAACAGTCAGTCGAACCGTTCCAAGCAGGGAGCCGCCACCCAAGCCATCCTGATGAGCATCTACCGTACCCTGCGAATGAGAGGCCACGATCCCACCAAAGGCGTCGCCACCGCGCTGAAGACCTACCTCGAAACCAACCAACTGCCTCCACTACCCGACTCAATCGCTGCAAACGGCCCGAGATCTACCCCCCCAATTCTCGTCCGTGCCGGCAAAGCAATACTGCAAGGGGCTCCGTCTCTTGGCCGCGCGCGCCCGGCACCGCCTGCGTGTCGGCGGACTGCGCGTCGACCTCCCCTGCCCGCATGCTTCCCTGATAGCTGCGCTGAGGGCCAAGCCCAGGTTGACTCTGACTTTAGCCGGATGGAACAATCTGTGCCCTGGGCTCGGCGCTAACGCGGAAGTAGCCTGAGAGGCCGTACCACCGGTTAACTACGGGCTTGTGCACACGGAGAACTGACCATGACGGTCCGACCGCGATACGGCCCCGTGTTCCTGGCGCACGTTCTTGGCACAGGCGGCTGGCACTTGGAACTGACAGTTACACACATCCACGCCGCCCCGCTGTTACGTGGCATTAATCTGGCACTGCCGTCCATCTATTTCAGAAAGTTCATGAGATACCCTTGACAATTCGGGGCAAGACAGTATTATGGCAGGTGGAATTGAGTGAGCCGGGCCGGCACACCTCTACCACTGGATAGTCGTTTGGCGAGAAAGAGGAAGGCGCGCTCGCGGCTGCATGCTCTCCTGATGCTAGGGCGCAGCCTTGGGCGCAAGTCAGTTATTGCTCTTTGTGGAAGCTCCCGACGTCTGCAATCGGCTGAAGAGTTACCACAAATCAAGGCGGGACAGCGGTCAAAAAAGCGTGCGCACGGTTTCTGTCACCGAACTAGATAAGGATATGATGATGGGTGAGGTCTTCACGGGAACGGTTGACCTTGAAAAAGGTCTCGACTCAGCACTTCAGGTAGCCCTGGCGGCAGCGGATGCGAAAAAGCCGGCAAAAATCGGAATGGTCGGGTATCAGTACGAACTCAAGGCGATCGTCGGCACCCAAGGCGGTGTCAACGGCAACACCATCACCGTTGAAGTCGAGGCGGATTTCTAGCGTCTCCGACCTGGTCCACAGATCGACTCACGATCCCTATCAGCGGTGACCGTGGTTTGGATGAACACGGGTGGAGTATCGACGGCCAGATTAGAACGCCCAGGTCATGCCGTTCCATTTTGATGTAGATCGTCGACTCCACCGTGGTGGCGTCCAGTAGACGATTCTCATTGGGACGAGGTGGTCGACTTGGAGGGCTATCATGAATCGGTTTAATCAAGTCAAGGAAGTCCTGGATGAGGCGGTTGGCGGCAGCCTGTTTGGCGCGCACGGCGCATTCTGGCGAGGTGTGCCCCGTGACGAATTTGTGGGCCTTACCGTGTTTGGACAGCGGGTTGTGAACGTCGGTGACGGGGCCGGCTCAAACCTGGTGAAGGCGTTGCGCGGTGAGGCTCCATTCGGTTCCGACCTGCCGAATCCGCCGCCCGGCGCTATGTTTCGACGAATGCCCGCGGGGCGGCCCCCCGTTGCTGAGGAGGATATCGATCTCGTTCGACACTGGATAGACGACGGTTGTCCTGCGGAGGAGGACACTCCGGATCCTGCCTTCGACATGTCCGAAGGCGCCGTCGTTGACATCGCCGTGCACCTGCGGTTCTGGCGGGAGTTCGATAATTGGGCCATGTTCAACGCAACCGACAGCGTTCGAGGCGCGATTGATCGGTTCTTTGTTGTGGCGCCACGCTGGTTTGCGCTGGCCAAGGGACAGATTCAGGAGGTCGAGTGGGAGGAGGCCGTTTCGGAGGAAGCGCCCAAGGCGGCGCTGACCATGCTCTCCGGTCTTCAGCGCGAGACCGTGGAGACCCATTACGGAAAACCGATCGCCTTTCTGACCTTACTGGATTCGTTCGAGCGATTCGGTGCTGCGACGCTGCCCGATGACCCTGAACGCCCGCAGGATGTCCAACACTCGATGAACGGGGCCATGATGTGGTTCTTCTGGTGTGCGTTCGCGGACGCCTGCCTCCGAGTTGAAGTCGATGCGTCGTTCTGGCTGGGAATGATGCGCGCCATCTTGCTCGGGCTTCTGAACGATGGACTCTTCCGTGGACGTTTCCCCGTCGAGGGATTCTCGGCGGATGATGCTGGCCGAGTTGCCATGCAGCAGCACGTTCGGTCACTTACAGACGACGAATTGCCGGGAAAGATGGTCACCCGCTTCGTCAATTCTGGTCTGTGAAATCGAGGCGCAAGACACAAAGGAGAGGGTCGTGGACAGATTGCCATGCATTTCCGTGACGAGGACTATCGTGGGCATCGTTGCCTGGCTAGGGGCAGGTGCGGCGGGCTTCGCCGAGGACATCTACCGACCGATCCCGGACGGGTTCGGCTTTCCGGGTGATCAGGAGGAGCTTTTGCGCTTTCGGGACACCGAGGACGTGTCGGCCATGCGGCGCCATGCCTGGCACGTCTTTGCCGGGATGACTCAGCCGACGCCGGGAGGTGAGGCCGTCTGGGAGACCTGGTATCCAAGTCACGACGTCTTTCGGCTCGGCAGCGATCCCCAGGACGCCGGCCCGCGGAAGATCGAGCGGAGATTCACGGTGCCGCGCCAGTCCTTCGTGGAGCGCATCGGCGTCCAGCCTCAGTCGATCGGCGAGTCGCTCTTGTCGTTTGTGCTGTTCAATCAGGAGGGCCGCGCGCATATACGCTCGAAACAGCTCTACCTGCAGAATCAGTTGAACGCGATCAACGACGGATTTCCAAGTTCGACCCCGGTTGCCGATCGGCGGATCGATGACTTCCCGCGTCGGGCCATCTCGTTGAAAACCGTGTGGTGGCCGGTGCAGAGCGACGGAGTGACTCCGCTGCCGATCTGGGACTTCGATCCAACCAGGCCGGACTCCGCAGGTAATGACTTCCCCGTGTGGCGGCGCGTTGTTGCCGTCGATTCGACACGAATATCGATACCCGACGACGAGACGACGAACATCGCATTCATGGGTGTTCCGCACACTGAAGCACACGTTGTTTCGTTGACGCGCTTCTACGAGTTCGAGATCACCGCGGCGGAGATAGGTGCCGCCGGAGATGTGTTGAATAGTTCAGCCCAGATGGCCTTCGGGCGAGATGTCCGGGTCGGGGACCACGCCGTTCTGGTGGCGTTTCATTACACCACCAAGGAGATTCCGGATTGGGTATGGGCAACGTTCTGGTGGCAC
>JANQGB010001002.1 GCA_028277545.1 Phycisphaerae bacterium
CTGGTCGAAGCCATCAGGTACGACCAGGCGGTCACCAGCGAGGTCCTGCGCCTGTGCAACACCGCGTTCTTCGGCCTGTCCAGGCGGATCGACTCTCTCAGCGAGGCAATGATCCGGCTGGGAACGGTCAAGATTCTTCAGTTGGTGATGTCCATCTACACCAACTCGATGCTGGCCAAAGAGCAGCGGGGCTACGGCCTGGCACCGGGCATCCTCTGGAAGCACTCGGTCGCCGTGGCCCTGGCTTCCTCGGCCGTCGCCCAGCACGTGAAACTGCCCAACGCGGGGCTGGTCTTCACCGCCGGGCTGTTGCACGACATCGGCAAGGTCGTGATGAACGAGTATGTCGCCGAGCAGTTCGCCGAGATCGTGCGGGTGGTCAACACGGAAAAGACCGACTTCCTCACCGCCGAGAGGCAGGTGCTGGGCTGTACGCACGAAGAAATCGGAGGCCTGGTGGCCGAGCAGTGGAAGCTGCCCGAGCCGATCGTGTGCTGCATACGCTACCACCACAACCCAGGCGCCCTGGATACACCCGACTCGCTGGTGGACAACGTCTATCTGGCCAACTGCGTCTGCCTCTTGCTGGGCGTCGGGTTGGGTGATGACGGCCTGTGCTACCGGGCCGACCCGGCGGTAATGGAGCGGATGGGGTTGCGGGAGCAGGATCTTGAACAAGTCGGCGCGCAGACGCTGGCCGAGCTAAAACGCGTCGAATCACTTTTTGCCCCCGCTCACCAGACGGGCGTTGAGCAGGTCGCTGCGAAGTAGGAGCACAGAGATGTCTCATGACGTTCTCATTGTGGACGACTCGATAACTATCCGCCAGATGGTCAAGAAGACCATGGAGATGGCCGGCCTGGACGTGGGCGCCATCTACGAGGCTTCCAACGGCATCGAGGCCCTCGCCCAACTGGCGGACCACGACGTGGCGGTCATGATGGTGGACATCAACATGCCCACGATGAACGGCGTGCAACTGCTCACCCGCATGAAGGAGAACGAGCGGCTCAACAACATACCCATTGTGATCGCCTCCACCGAGGGCAGCAAACAACGCATCGAGCAGCTTCAGGAGCTTGGCGCGTTCGGTTACGTTCGAAAGCCGTTCCAGCCCGAGCAGCTGCGTGACGTGCTCAAACCCCTGTTGGGAGTCAAAGACGATGCAGGAACAGAAGACGGCGACCTTGACAACGATCTTTTCTGAGGTCCTGGCCAGCCTGGCCTTCATGTTCACCGACGACGAGCCCGTCGAGGTGGTTGCCGGTGACGTCTGGTTGGAAACCACGATCCGCTACGACGGCAGCGCCAGCGGAGAGCTGATCCTCTGCTGCACGCGCGAGTTCTCGGTGGTCCTGGCGGCCAACCTGCTGGGCGTCAATCCAGAGGACACCGGTGATCACTCCCAGGCGGACGACGCCGTCAAGGAATTCATGAACATCATCTGCGGCCAGTTGGTTACCGCCCAGCACGGTAGCGACGACGTGTTCAACCTCACCATCCCCGTGATCCGGGAACTGCCCGTGACGCCCGACCTGGATGCCACGAACGACGACAACGTCTCGGCACTCTGCGTCGAAGGCCACCCCGTCAAGCTCGTGTACAACACGATCTCGCCCGGCGGGCAGGGCAACTGATACCCGAGCGGGGGATCGACTGATGTTCACCGAAGCGCAAGACCTGACCAGCGAGGATTACGAACTGATCCGCCGCCTGGTCTACGCCAAAAGCGGGATCAACCTGGGGCCGCAGAAGCAGCAGCTGGTCCGAGCCCGCCTTGGCAAGCGAGTGCGGACCGGCAACTTCAAGAGCTTCCGGGAGTACGTCCGGCACGTTGAAGAGGACCAGACCGGAGAAGCGCTGTGCGACCTGCTGGACTCCATTTCCACCAACACGACCCACCTGTTCCGGGAGTCCCGCCACTTCGATCTGCTGGCCGAGATAATCGAGCAGTGGGCCGGAGATAAGTCCTGGCGATCCAGGAACAACGTGCTGCGAATCTGGAGTGCCGGCTGCTCCAGCGGCGAAGAACCGCACTCGCTGGCCATGGTCGCCCACGATGCCGTCCACAAGCACCATGGCCTGGACCTGAAGATTCTGGCCACCGACCTTTCGACCCAGGTGCTGAGCAAGGCGAAGCTCGGCGTTTACGAGCCTCATCGGGTCGGCACCGTCCCCCCGGGCTTCAAGAACCGCTACCTGCAGAGCGTTAAGATCGACGGCAAACCCATGCTGCAGATCAAGCCGGACCTGCGGCGTCTGATCTCCTTCAGCCGGTTCAACCTGATGACGCCAAACTTCCCGTTCAAGTACGGATTCCACGTCATCTTCTGTCGCAACGTGATGATTTACTTTGACCGCCAGACGCAAGCTGCGCTGGTCAACAGGTTCGCCGGGCAACTGCACCCCGGCGGCTACCTGATGATCGGTCACTCGGAGAGCTTGAACGGCACCGAACATCAACTCGAGTACGTCGAGCCTACGGTCTACCGCAAATGACGGAGCGGCTCACCGAGCCGATCTGTTCTGATGTCGGCGGTGGACGTGGAGGGAGTGGTCAAAGGAACGGCCTGGCACCATGAGGCACATCGGCCCGATCAAGGTCCTCATCGTCGACGACTCCCCGCTCGTTCGCTCGATACTATCACGGGAGCTTTCCAGTCACGAGGGCATATCCGTGATCGGCGGGGCCAAGGACCCCTACGAAGCCCGCGAGTTGATCATTCAGTTCCGCCCCGACGTCATCGTCCTCGACATCGAGATGCCGCGCATGGACGGGCTCACCTTCCTGAGGAAGCTGAGGGTCCACTATCCCGTCCCGGTTATAATGTGCAGCGGAGTGGCACCCGCCAGCAGCAGGGCCGCCCTGGAGGCCATCGAGAGCGGGGCGGTCGACGTGGTGGCCAAGCCCACCACCGGCGGACGGGATGCCATGCGGCGCTTGGGCGAGGAGCTGGCCGACAAGATTCGGGCCGCGGCCATCGCCATGTCGCACCGGCCCGCGATCCCGGCGTCGGCCAGCGCCAAGCCGAGTTCCTTCCGAAAAGCCGGTCTGGATCCCAGCCGGTACCTGATCGCCCTCGGCGCTTCCACCGGCGGGACCGAAGCCATTCACAAGTTCCTCCAGCACGTGCCGGCAGACTTCCCGCCGATCGCCATCGTGCAGCACATGCCCGAGGGATTCACCGCCTCCTTCGCCGGGCGCCTGGACCAGCTTTCCTTGCCCAGGGTGAGCGAGGCGGCTGACGGGGACGTGCTCCGGCCCGGGCAGGCCTTGCTGGCCCGCGGCGGCATCCAGATGTCCGTGCGCTTGGTCGCGCAGACCCGGAGAATCTCCCTGGGCACGCGGGAGCTGGTCAACCGTCACTGCCCGTCCGTCGACGTGCTCTTCGACTCGGTCGCGAGCGTTGTCGGCCGCCAGGCAGTGGGTGTGCTGCTTACCGGTATGGGCGCTGACGGGGCCAGGGGTCTGCTGAAGATGCGGCAGGCCGGCGCGCTTACCTTCGCCCAGAACCGCGAAAGCTGCGTCGTCTACGGGATGCCCAAGGAAGCCGTCGAAAACGGGGCCGCCCAGGCAACCGCCCCACCCCAGCGAATCCCCCAACTGATCGTTGAGAAGCTCCGCGACCAACAGCAAGGCACCGGCCGTAAGCGACCGGCCACTGCCACGCAACTCTGACCCCCGCGGCGTGCACTCACCCGACTGCCGGCCGGCCACACGCCGCTCCGCCACAGGCGCCGACCCCCCGATACTCCTCTCCGTCTTGAAAACCAGGCTCGGCAGGCTACCTTGCCCACATGATTACCATCGGAGACTATCGCGTGTTCTCGGTTGTCAACGGCTTCGTTCGCCTGGACGGCGGAGCCATGTTCGGTGTGGTTCCCAAGGTGTTGTGGGAGCGAAAGACCAAACCCGACGAATACAACCGCATCCTGCTGGCCATGCGCAGCCTGGTCGCCGTCAACCACGATGCCAGCCGGGTGGTTATCGTGGACACCGGCGCCGGAGATAAGTGGCCGGCCGACGAAGCGGCCCGCTTCGCCGTCGAATCCAGGCCCGATGCCCTGCGAGAAGCCCTGGCTCCCCACGGACTGACCGAGGACGATGTGACCGACGTGGTCATCAGCCACCTGCACTTCGACCACAACGGTGGCGTCACGGAGTGGGCCCGGGAAGCTGGCGGACCCACGCGACTGCGCTTCAAGAACGCCAGGCACTGGGTCCACGAGCGACACTGGCGGCATGCCAACGACCCGTGCGAGAAGGACCGGGCCTCCTTTCTGGAGCGGGACCTGGAAGCCCTGGGTGCCACCGGCGCGCTCGAACTGGTCTCTGGCGACGGTCCACCGCCGCCCTTCGACGGTGTGCGCTGGCTGATCTCCAGCGGTCATACACCCTCTCAACTGCTGCCCATCTTCCAGGACCCGAACGGAGATCTGCTATTCGTGGGCGACCTGATTCCCACTGCCGACCATCTGCCGATTCCCTGGGTGATGGCCTACGATCTCGAACCCCTGCGAACGCTGGCGGAAAAACGCGAGGTTTACCGCCGATGCACGCAGGAGGGCCTCCTGCTGGCCTTCCCTCACGATCCCCGCCGCGGCGGGGTCGGCCTGGAAATGGTGGGAGACAAACCGGTGGTCACCAGATCCTTGGATCTTTGACGCCCGTCGCCTTCACACCCGCGTCGCAAAAGTCCGTTGGCGCCGGCAGCTGAAGACGGGAAGTCTTCCGCCAACTGACATCTCCGGTGGCCCATCAATCGGTGCGGGCGAACCTCACGCTACGGCAGATCTGCCCGCCAGGCGAGTCGTGCTAAGCGCCAGGCTGTTCGGAGCAGCAGTCACCTTCGCCCTCCTTGGGCGGCCAAGGCCAAGGCTCGTAGGTATCGTCGTTTCGCACTCCGCCCACGCTGACCAGCCACTCCCGGAATTCAGGGGAGGACCAGCAAACTGCCCAGTCGAGCGGAGAACCGCCCGCTTTGTCTATTGTGTTAATTCGCGCACCACGAGATTGCAGAAACTTGGCCGCTAGGAGCTTGTTGTTCGCGCAGCAGTAGCTAAATGCCGTCTCTCCTTGCTCGTTCTGTAGGTTGATGTCAACGCCGCTATCGAGCAGCTTGGCGAGCTTGTTCAGGTCCTCGTCAAGGGCCGCGTCTACAAGAAGTTGATACTCTTCCCCAGCCTCTCCATACCAGTAGCTTAATCCAGACATTCGCTACGCACATCCGGAATGGCTCAAAACCGAATAGATGAGCGGTCTGGCATGATATGCACGCGACCAAGCGCACGCAACATCACCAAGAGGCTCATCGCCATGAAGCAGGGTCGCAAGAGCGTCGAGCGCGATTCCTGCGCGCTCGCCCGGAGTGCCTTTGCACAGTAGCGGCTCGCCTCCTTCGACGAGCTCGTGGCGTTGAAGCAGTCCCTGGCGGCCATCGCCTTTGCAGCCAGCCTGCGGCTCTACCACCAGCACAGCCGAGGGCTTCAAGTACAACAACACTGGCCCCGCTGCTACTACCTGCTCGTCTGTACAATCTCCACGACATGGCAGGTCTTGGACTTTCTTTGTCGCAATGAACCGTTCACGATACGCACGAGGCCAGGCGTCCGACTCGACCAGACGGCAAACATACATCAACCATCCGCGTCGCGGGCTTGGTGACGGAGAGCTTTGTCGGCATCCTCGACCGCCTACGGCCCGCCCCCTGACGCAATCCCACCGGATTTGTGTAGCACCGGGGTTCACACGCTCCGCCCGGGTGCTTATCCTTCGGCGGAATGAACGCCAGATGTTCCAGGATTGCCAGAAGCGGCACCCTTGCCCTGCTGGCCTGCTGCACGGTGGCCGCCTCAACCGGCTGTAGGCAGATTCTCTGGCAACCCAGCATCTCCACCGCTCAGCGTCAGGCCGCTTCCGACGGGCGTCTGGTGCTGGTCTATTACTGGTCGCTCTTCAACAACGACTGCGCCCGGATGGACCGCACGGTATTCAAATCCAAGGAGGTGACCGACACCATGGCCGGCACGATACCCGTGCGCCTGGATGCCGGTCTCCATAAGGCCTGGGCCCGCGAGCACGGTATTCACCGGATACCCTCCTTCGCTATCTTCGGTCCCGACGGGCGGTTGATCAGTCTCCGCCAGGGAGCCATGAGCGATTCCCAGTTCCGCGGGTTCGTCGTCAGCGGCAAGCTCAACCGTTGAGGTCTGCCCGCCGCGTTTCTCCTGTCTCCGGCGGCGCAGGAGAACAGCCACCGCAAGCGCGTCGCTTCTCGCGGTGGCCGTTCGGCAACGCTCCGCCGGATAACCAGGCTCAACGAGCCAGGTCCGACGGCGCGGTACTGCGCGTGGGTTGGACCCGGGCGGAAGGGCCCGGCGGTTGGCGGGTCTTCCCTCCTCCTCCCTCGCCAACGCCGCCCCCGGAGCCGCCCCCCAACACGGGTGTCGCCCGGGGCCCGGGCTTCAAACCGGAGTCGGCACTCACCCTCCCTCCCAGGTCCAATGCGTCGTGCCCACCTCTGTCACCCCCGCGGATCTCCCCCGACTTGCGCCGCCCCACATCACCGAAAAGCGAAAGAAAGATTGCTTCCTTCGGTACCTCGCTGCCGCGGTGAACTCCCCCGAGCCATCCGCAAGCAGCACCGACGGGCCAGGGCCCATCGTCCGGAAAGCACCAGGGCAGCCAGCAAGTCTCCCGCGTCCTCCGAATCCTCGGTATTGCGGCCCGAGGGGGTGAAGAGATTGTATGGTAAGCTCGGCGGTGCCTCGGCAACCGCCGGCAGAGTCGCGTCGCGGGCAGCCGGTCCGGCGGAGAGTTGCCGGGTTGCCGCCAGAGTCTCCAGCATGAGGAACAGGTCGGCCGCACGACGGCTCCGCCCCGCCCACGCCAGCAGCACGCCCAGGTGCCCCGCCTCCGCGGGCGAGCCTCGATGCCCTTCCAGCCCCCGGCGGCAGGCGGCCAGCGCCCGGGCCCAGGCCCGATCATCACCGAACACCCCCACGTCGCAGATATCAGACAGGCTGGCTTCAATCATCATAGCCCCACCTTAAGTGCCACTCAAAGTCACTCCGCCAGACAGCGCGACCGGTCTCCGGCGAGCAGCACAAGGCGTCCGCCCGCTGACGTACCAATCCTCTACCGTGTGGGGAGATGAAGTTGAGGCGCAATATACCCCACGCGCGACGCAGGAGCGCCGGGTCTACCCGGCCTGACACGCCTCCTCGCGCCGCTCAAGCCTCGTCGCTACGCTGCACCCCTCGAAAGGAGCGGCTCGTTCCCACAGCCGCCATTAGTATTATTCATCGCTTATCGGCCAAGGCAAGCAGGAGGTGTACATCCACCAGGAATTCCTTACCCGCCCGCCCTGTACGGCGCCGCTCTTGCCATATCGCTTCTTGCCCACCTTGCCCGGGCGCTGTTGGCGCAGGTTAAGAAGGGAGCACACCGCCGACTCATCGCCACCGGTCACGAAGCAGCCGCCAACAGCGTGGCATGTCGCCCGCGTTGCGGACTGTAAACCAGGCGCCATTTAAGACGCGGAACGCTTGAGCCAGGCGGGCAACACGCCCGGGTAGAGTCTCCGCGGTGGCCGCGTCCGCGTTAGACTTCCGGGATGCCATTAGTTTGGCACTAGACAGTGAGACGGCGCGGTTCGCCCCTGCCGTCGAAGGAGCTGCGTCTCGATCGGCGCTTCTACTGCCCGATGACGGCGCCGGGGAAGTCGATCTCGCCCGTGGTCCGGTTCCAGCGGAAGAAGGGTCCCTTGATGGGATTGAACTTCCCGTGCCGGTGATACATCTCGGCCGGGTTGTTTTCGTCCAGGCCCCAGATGGTCAGGATGTTGCGCCCCGCGTCGAAGGTCACCTGTTCGGCCAGGAGAACGCGGTCGTCGGACTGAAAGTGCACCGCTTGCTTGGCTTCAAACTGGGAGAGGTCGAAGCCGCTCATCGAACCGGCTCCCTCCCGCCGCAGGCGGTCGCGACCTGGTTGCTTTCGGTCGCGGAACTGCACCAGCAACTGCCCGCAGGAGAGGGACGCGCTGCGTCCCTGGTCGGCCTTACCCTCGGCGGACATGGCCGCCGCTGGCCCCAACACCTCGCGTCCCTTGAGAATGGCTGCACCGCTGCGATGCACCATCTCGACTCCCTTCTCGAAGATTGCGGCCTGGTTGCCGAAGTAATAGGACATCTGCCGGGACCAGGTGATGAAAGTCTGTGACGGGCTGCCGACGCCCAGGCCGCCGAACGGCGTCCGCCGGTCGGCCAGCTTCTGACCAGAACCGGTGGGAAGCTCGTAGTCCTCGATCAGCAGGTTGCCGGCCCCTTCAACCGTCAGGATTTCGGAGCGCAGGTCCACCAGCAGCCTGGGGCCCTCGATGTGACCGCGACTTAACACCCGCCCGGTCTCCTGTTCGACCCTCGTGGTCTCCGCCACCGCCCCGCCGGTAGCCAGCAGGTAAATGGGCTCCTTGTTGAACTCGCGGCCCAGCATGGGGTCCGCTTGGCCGTCACCAGAAACCACCCACGCGTAAACCGGCGTGAAGACCCACCAGTCCCTGCCGAAGCGGTCCGGGGCGCCTGGCCCGGTCCCGGAGTCGCCCTGCTCGGGCGAGGCCTCGGCGAAATCGACCACCAACTCGCCGCAATCGAAAATGCTCTCCGCAGTGGCGGCCCGGACCTTGCCCGTGAAGGTGGCCCGGTTACGGAGCCCGCGATAACGCATGCTCTCGCTCCAGGTGATAGCCACCGGAATGGGCTCATCCACCTCGCGGCCGTCCAGGTCGCGATCCGACACGAAGGTCATCCGACCCGCAGCGGGGACTTCGGCTGACTCTCCTGGCACATCGAGGTAGACCTCCCGCCCGGTTATGGAGAAGTCGTCGATCTCGACATAGGCCCGGGCTGTCTCGCTGCCCACCACCCGGGCCCGGTTGATCTCCTGCCCTTCGGCGAAGGTGCAGTCCAGTGTCACCGCGTCCACCTTGAGCCTGCGACCAGGATCGCGCACCTTGACGTTACCAACCGCCTGTACCCGCTGTAGGCCCGGCGTGTACCGCTCGCGGCTTTCGTACTTGGCCCGCTGCTTCTCCCAATCGACGGTATCCGGATCGACGTTGCGCCTGACCGCTTCGGCCCGGGCTTTGCCCGGGTCCCACGGCTCGCGGGGCACCAGGAAGGACCCCAGCTCAACGATCATCTTCTCGTCCGCGGTTATGGATCTGTCACCCTGAGTGGCGGAGACATTGGTGTAGGCCCAGGCCTGACGCGGCGCTATGCGGCCCGCCTGGTCCAGCCCCAGTTCAATCTCGATTCGCTCGCATCGAACCAGCTCCGCCCCGTGCCGCAAACTCACGCCGCCCTCGGCGGTCAGGCTCTCGATGTTGTCGGCGAAGGTGCCCTCCTTGCGCGGCGGGCCCAGTTTGATCTCGACCCGCTCACCGGAAATCGAGTCGCCCCCCTGCCGCATCACCACCCGCCCGAAGAAGGTTGCCCGCTCCAGGTACTGGCGTTTCTTCTCCACGCTTCGCCCGGTCAGCGGATCAACCTTGACGACGTCGGCCACCGCAAAAACCACGTCCACACCACTCTGGAATCGGATGTCGGACCGCCGCGGCCCCGCCGCGGTAGCGTCGCCGACCCCCAGACCGGCAACGTCAGCCGTGTCAGACATCCGCCCCGGGCCGGTGATGTGCGCCTCGCCCGCCTGCATGTCGAGGACCATCTCCACGCCCTCGATTCGTCCGCCGTCGCCCGAGTTGATGACCACCGGCACGCCCGCCTGACCATACAAGCGGGCCCGCTGGCGCTGTTCCTCGAAGACCAGCTTGGCGCACTGCACCGATCCGCGATCAGCCTGTAGCAGGTGCACCGGAGTGCCGATGGCGGTCACCACTGCCCCTTCTTCCGCCGGCGGAGCGCTGCCCTCCGGCTGGTCGACGGTGTTGATCTCCAGCGACCCGGTCCAGGTCACCGACAGCTCGATCTGCTCAGCCGGCTCCGTCGAGGCCTCCACGGCATCATCCGGCGCCCCGGCAGCCGCGGTCTGCTCCGAGGGAACAGACGCCCGCGAGCGTGCTGCATCACGCTCCTTCTGTCCGAAGCCGAAGAGCAACTCGAGCGTGTCAGCCAACAGTTCCGCGCTGACCACGCCGCCGTCGAGTTGGCGCACCTGGACTTGCTCAGTGAAGACCGCGTGATACTGGATCGTGGGGTGCACCCTGCCGGACTTCTTCTCCTCCAGCGGCAGAATGGGAATGTCAAGCTGCGACTCGGGAGCGGGCTGTTCGGCCACAGCCGGCGTCGCCTCGGGCTCGGCCGGCACCACCTCATCGGCCGGCTCCTGGCTCGACGCCAAGCCGGCGGGCTGGTCGGCCTGCAGCCCGATCCGGAACATCTCACCCATGCCGCGGACTACGATCCGCCCCTGCTGTTCAATCTTCAGGTGCTCGATGCTGGAGTCGCGCTCGTTGTAGCGCAGCGCCAACCCGTCACTCTCGATGACCGCCTCGGCGGCGGTGACCTTGAAGTGGCCCGCGGTCTCCAGCCGCGCGGTTTCCAGGTCAAAGTGCAGGTCGTCGAGTTCCACCGTGATGAGACGGTCCGGACCGGGGTTGTTGCGTTCCTCTTCAGGCAAGGCCGCCCGCTGCCTGGTATTGAGGCGGTCCACGCGGATCAGGACATCGCCCATCAGCATGCCCCGTACCGGCTCGAAGCGCTCCTGGTCCGCGCTCTTGAGGTGGATCAGGCCTTCGGCAGCGGTGACCTCCACCAGTTGCCCGTCGGGCGTGCGCATACGTATTTCCGGCTCGCCCATGCTGTACTGCGGGCTGTCTCCGGCAATCGGCTGCGCCGTGCGCCAACTGAACTCGACCAGCGCTCGATCACCCTCCGAGCCGTAGATGACCACGCTGCCCCTCTCACCGGCCCCCACCTTCACGCCGTCGCGAATGGTGACGCCCCCCTCAGCAGCAGAGTTTTCGCCAGATGGAGAATCCCCCTCGTCTAGGTCTAACGAGGAGCTTGTCCGCCGCGTCACCGGGTCACCGGTCACGGACTGGTAGATCGCGAACAGCACGCCGACGATAGCCAGGGAGGCCGCCGCCAGAATGAGCGTCCGGATCAACGAGTAGGATCGCGCGTTGCGATACATGGTGCTGCTTCCCCTCGATAAGCTACTCTTCCACCAGCAGCGACCGGGACCAGCGTCCCTGCTTCCGGAGAATCAACTCGATCACCTCGGCCACGGCGCCGTCGCCGCCCCGACGGCGCGTGACGTAACCTGCAACCTGCTTGACCGCAGGCACGGCGTTCGCCACCGCCACGGGCAAGGCACAGCGTTCCATCGGCGGCAGATCCGGCAGATCGTCCCCGACGTAGCAGACGTGTTGCGGG
>JANQGB010000427.1 GCA_028277545.1 Phycisphaerae bacterium
CTCCAGGTGGCCAGCAAGGCGGTGTCCGCCGCGCTCCAGAGATTCACCCGCCGATCGAAGAAGCTACCACCGGAAAGAACCCGTTCACCGTCCGGGGAGAAGGCGGCACAGAGAACCTCGTCCGTGTGCCCGGTCAGCGTGCCCAGTGACACGCCGTCCGCCACCCGCCAGAGACGCGCCGTCTGGTCGGCGCTGCTTGACACTAACGTCTGCCCGGTCCAGGCAAACTCGACATCGGTGACCGCATCCGTGTGCCCGGTGAACGTATCGAGCAATTCGCCGTCGGAGAGTCGCCACAGCTTGACGTCGCCGTCCGCCCCGCCGGAGGCCAGCGTCTGACCGTCCGGCGACAGATCGAGCCCGAAGACCTGCCCTGCGTGCCCCCCCAGCGTGCGCAGCAACTCTCCGTCGGAGACCCGCCATTCCTGCACGCTGCCCGACCAACTGCCTGTATACAACGTCGACCCGCCTGCCGAGAACACCAGGCAGACCACGGCTTCGAACCCCGGGACAGAGAAGCTCATCACTTCGTGGCCGTCGCTGACCCGCCACAGCTTGATGAGCCCGTCGAAGGTCCCCGTGGTCGCCAGCAGTTGGCCGTCCGGCGAGAAGGCCACGTCCATCACTGCACTCTCATGCCCTTCGAGGGTGTGCAACAGCTTGCCATCACTGACCCGCCACAACTGGGCCGAGTAGCCGGTGCCTGAAGCCAGGACCGCCCCATCGGGCGAGTACTCCACCGCCAGAACAGCGCCGATTTCTCCGACCAGCGTGCGCAGCAAGTACCCGTCCGCGACCCGCCAGAGCTTGATTGTCCCCGAACCGCCGCCGGACGCCGCCGTCTCGCCGTCAGGGGCGAACGCGATGCCATCGACCGGACCGGCGTGCCCGCCGCGCATCCAGATCGTGTTGAGCCCACCGCCCGCCATAGCGGCTGCGTGCACCGACAGAAATAACCCGGCAAGGCATGCCGACATGACACGACTTCGCCTGGATCTTGTAGGCATAGACATACCGGCACCTCCTGGTTATCTGGTGAGCTAGGATTGATGCGGCGGTGGTCCCGCGTCCATTCTAGCGAATAGCCGCCGTTGCGCCCACCTTCAAGGCTGAACGAACAGCGAGGCAGACCGGCAGTGTGATACGGCGAGGCGAGGGATTCGCGTGTAGAGGACCGGCACGTCGCAGCGCGCCAGTGGCACTGTAACGTCTCAATGATACTGTACATTAAAGACGCGCCACGGAAGACGCGGGCAGACCGCTGTACGGTGCGGCTTGCCTGACTCAGGTGAGCGTGCCTTCGCTGTCGTGGATGACCTCGACGACCCACTTGCTGTTGACCCACAACCCCAGGATACGGACCTGCAGGTTCCAGGTGCTCAGTTCGTGCACCGCCGCGCGGATGTGCTCCAGGTGCGTCTCGTCGGGCACGGGATTACCGGCGCAGTCGTGATGACCCACGATAGCAACGGTTGTGCTGCCGTGTTTCTCTGTTGAGATGAGGACACGCTTCCTGATCGAAGGGATTTCCGGAGCGTTGCCGGCCGCCAGTTGCCCGTCGGGGCCGGGTTCGGTGATGGTATCGACGTAATCGGCCGCCAGGCGGCGGGTCATCCAGCGGAGGACGGGTTCCTGCACGCGGCCGTCCATACAGTTTATCGCGGTAACGAATCGCTTCTCGGCCATATCGGCTTTCTCCAAACAGGGGTCAGTCGGCCGGGACGCAGCGGTTGGCTGCCCAGGCTCGGAGGCCAGCCACCTTCTCGGCCATGGTGACCGACAGTGGCCGTGTGTCCTCCAGTTCGTTGAGGATGTCGTCCTGCGTCAGCTCCCGGCGGTCGCCAAACGCCGCATACAGCGCCCCGACGATGGCTTGCTCGATCTCCGCCCCCGAGAATCCCTCCGAGGCCGCCGCCAGCCCGCCCAGATCGTAATCCCCCGGCCGGCGCTTGCGCCCTGCCAGGTGGATCGCAAAGATCCGCTCGCGCACATCATGACTGGGCAGGTCAACGAAGAAGATCTCGTCGAATCGCCCTTTGCGCACCAACTCCGGCGGCAGAGCGGTGATGTCGTTGGCGGTTGCTACGCAGAAGATGGACGACTGGTGATCCTGCAGCCAGTTCAGCAGCGTGCCGAACATCCGCTTCGACAGCCCACCGTCCGTCGACTCCGCCGCCGCGGAAGCGAAGGCCTTCTCGATCTCGTCGATCCACAGAATGACCGGTGACATGGACTCCGCCTGCTTGATGGCCTTGCGCAGGTTCCGCTCCGACTCTCCGACGAACTTGTCGTAGAGGTGGCCGGGATCGAGCTTCAGCAGCGGCATCTGCCAGGCGGCCGCCACCGCTTTGCAGGCGGCGCTTTTGCCGCAGCCTTGCACGCCCAGCAACAGAATCCCCCGCGGCGGCTGCAGACCGAACTCCCGGGCCTCCGGGCTCAGTGCCCCCGCCCGCTTGGTCAGCCACTTCTTGAGCGCCTCCAGCCCACCGATGGAGTCCATGCTGATTTCCGAGTCGATGTATTCCAGCAGACCTCCCTCGCGAACCATCTCTCGCTTGACGCCCAGCAGCCTGCCGATGTCGTCGGCGTTGAGGCAGTCGTCGTCCAGTATGACGCGGGAGATCGCCAGGCGGACTTCATGGGCAGTGAGCCCGCGCATGGTGCGGACGATGTGGCGGAACTGGTCACGGGTAAGTTCGCTGCGAATCCTGGTATAGCGCGAATGTTCCTTGAATGTGTCGCGGATGATCCTCTCGATTTCGACCTCGTCGGGCAACGCGATGTCGAACGGTACACTCTGCCGGGCGAGGATGTCGGGCAGAACAGTTGTCGGATCGATTAGCACGACGGTCTGCTGCCTCTCTCTGGCCTTTTGAATGAACGTGCGCAGGATGCGTTCCAGCGTGGCATCCTTGAGGTGATGGCACATGTCCTTGAGCACAAAGACGCCGGGCCAATCCAATGAGACGATGTGTGCCAGGACCTCCTCGGGCTTGTAGGTCTTGGGAATGGTCTGATTCGGCGCCGGCGGCGCTGCCCGCAGCCCATCGACCAGGTTCCATACGAAACACTGCATTCCCAGGCCGTCGGCTGCCTGTTTGACGCGGTCCACGGCTCGCCGCTCCTCGTCCGTCTCGATGGTAACCACCGGGTGACGGGAGCGGACCAGCAGGCGAAGTTCGTCAAGTGCGTCGGTCATAGTCGTGAAGATATGGTAACATGCCATGCCGGCCGGCGTCCATGGCGGCTCGCAGGGGGCGAAAAGGCAGCGGTGCGTTTCGCGCTCGGCCACCTCGACGGTCACAGGCTGGCCGCAAGTCCGTACGGGTATCAGCGTACTGCCCAGGCGCCGACTCCGAGGCCGGCAGGGAGAAGCTGGACTATGCGTTTTCGCTGGAAGCTGCTGATTCTTCTGCTGGCCGTCGCCCTGTCACCACTGGCCGCCGTCAGTTGGATCCAGTACCGCTCTCTATTACGACTGGGCGATGAACTGGGCTCGCGCGTCCGGGACGGGCTGACGCATCGCGCCGAGCGCCAACTCAAGCGGCTGGTAGAGGACTGCGGCACGCTGGTGGGGCACGGGTCGGAGACCATCGAGGTCCTGCTGCAGGCCCAGGCCCGCGAAGTGGAACGCTGCCTGGTCGCCCCGCCGCCTTCGTCGCCCCAGGTATACCTGGCCGAGGACTACGACGCCGGCATTGATGTGCCGGAGGATCTGGCCGCCTCGAAACGCCATTTTCGGTCGACAGACAGCGGTCAGCGCCAGCCGATCGCGGTCTCCTACCGGCAACAGGTCTTCAAGCTGGCCCCCGACGTCGAGCGAGGTCAGGTGGCAGACGACATCGCTCGGCTCTCTGCCATGGCATCGGCCTACGGCTATCTGCACGAGGGGCATCCCACGCTCATCCACTGGCAGTACACGGCTCTCCAAAGCGGCGTGCACTGCTCGTATCCAGGCCACGGCGGCTACCCCGAAATGTACGACCCACGCCAGCGCCTCTGGTATCGCAACGCTCTCGAGCGAGACGCGGTAACCTGGAACCCCCCCATCGTCGACGCCACCTCGCGACAGGTGATGCTCACCATCTCCATGCCGGTCCGAGCTTCCGACGGTACGCCAGCCGGTGTGACCGCCATCGACGTGGATCTGCTCGACCTAGTGAAGATGGTGTCGCTGCCCACCGGATGGTCAGCCGGCTCGCGAACCATGCTGGTCATCTCAACGACCGAGGCTCACGCCGGTCTGGTGGGCCCCTATGTCGGCGGCGAACCCAAGCTGCTGGTTATTGCCCGGCAGGGCTACGTCTCGGAGAACCGCAAGTGGGATGTTCCGGTCGAGATCGACCTGCTGGAATCCGCCGACGAACCGGCCATGACGGCGCTGATCGGCGATCTGACGGCCCGGCGTTCTGGCGTGCGCCGAATGCCGTACCTGGGCGAGGACTGCGTTTGGGCGTACGGCCTGGTGGATGCCGAGTCCGGCGGGTACCTGTTGTTGATCGTGCCCTACGATGAGATCATCGCTGAAGCGCGGTCCGCAGAGTCACAAGTGCTCGCCCGCACCCAGCGTCAACTGACTGTCACCTGGATAGCGGGGGCGGTAGTGGCGGTGGTAATGCTGGTGATCGCCCTGGCCGGCTCCCGGGCTGTAACGCGGCCGGTCGCGCAGCTGGCCCGTACCGCTCGCCGGATCGCCACCGGAGATTTCAGCGCTCGCACCAACATCGGCACCCGTGACGAGTTGGGCGAGCTGGGCCGCACGGTCAACGAGATGATCCCGCACCTGGCCGACCGCTTGCGCATGCGCGAGTCGCTGGCCTTGGCCATGGAGGTACAGCAACACCTCCTGCCGTCCGGCCCGCCCCAGGTCGAAGGTCTCGACATAGCCGGCAAGAGCATCTACTGCGACGAGACCGGAGGCGATTACTTCGACTTCATGGACCTGAGCACCATGGGTCCGTACCACCTGGCGGTCACCGTCGGGGACGTGACCGGCCATGGCATCGCCGCCGCCCTGCTGATGGCTACGGCCCGGGCGCTGCTCCGCAGCCGCGTCGATCAGCCCGGGACCCTGGCCGAGATGATCTCCGACATGAACCGCCGCCTCACCGCCGACACCGGTGCCGACCGGTTTATGACCCTCGTGTACCTGGTGGTAGATTCACGCCAACGCAAGCTCAAGTGGGTCAGCGCCGGACACGACTCGCCAATAACCTACGACCCGCGGACCGAGACGTTCGGCGAGCTGCGCGGTGGAGGAATCCCGCTCGGCATCGAGGAGTCATGGGAGTACAAGGAGGACGGTTGCGACATTCCGGCGCAAGGCCAGATCATCGTCCTGGGCACCGACGGCATCTGGGAAGCCCACAACACCAGCGGCGAGATGTTCGGCAAAGACCGGCTCAGGCAGACCATCAAGAGCGCCGCCGGCCGCAGCGCCGAGGAGATAGCCAGCGCCATCACCGACGCAGTCGCCGAATTCCGCCAGGTTCATCCCCAGGAGGACGACGTGACCCTGGTGGTAATTAAGGCCCATCCGCAGAAAAATGCTTGACCGCTCGTCGTCAGGACGCAGTGCATGCGCCCGGCACCCCTGATGTTCATCGGGACGGACACAGCAACGCTGCGGCTTTGCGGCGACGCTGTCCACCGGGCTGGCAGGATCGGCCGCCGTAGAACCGCTACCCACGATGGAGTCAGACCGGGACCGCATCAGAACGATCAGGGCTCGGCGAACTCGTCCTCCAGATCTCGCAGGAACTCGATCGCCTCCTCGACCGTACACACCTCGACGCCAACGTCGCGGGCCCGGTCGGCAATGTCGCGGAGCGTCATCAGGTCATCGAACCACTCCGACGTCTCGAGCCGCTGGCGTAGTTTTGTGCCCAGCGTGCGCTCGTGGTAAGCCAGCGCGTCCATGTGGTGGGCAATAAGGAACTGCTCCCTGGGGCTGAGGGTACCTTCAAGGGCCTCCAGCGCCGCGCAAACGTGATCCTGCGGATCGATGGCCTTGCCGACGTCGTGAAGCAGTGCGGCCGCTATGAGTTCCTGATCGTAGGGGGCTTCGTGACGGGCAATCTCGAAGGCCTGTAAGGAGTGATAAAGGGCGTCACCCTCGGGATGCCAGCGTGGGCTCTGCTTCACGGCCTCCAGCGGTGGCAGCAGCAACGACCATAGCAGGTACCGATCGAGTGTGCCGGCCTCCTCGCCGTCCGCGTCAGTGTCGATCTCGGGGTGTTCAGCACGGATCAGCTTCTCCAGTTCGCCAGCGGAGGCCCGCTCGATGGTCTTGCCGGTGATCGAACTCCTGAACGTATAGTTGATCTGGTCACGGGTATAGACGGTCAGCTCGTAGGTGTATCGATCGTAGATGTGAACGTGCGTGAAGACCCGCTCGGTGTTGTGCTTGATCACCCGCTTCCGCTCGACGTCGTATTGGTAGTTGTGCAGGTCCAGCACGTCGGTGACCGCCGACACGTTGTCGCTGAAGACGTGGACGTCGATATCGCTGCCGGCGCGGGTGTGGCCCGTAACCACGCTGCCAATCAATCGCGGCTGAAAGTCGAGTAGCAAGCGCATCATGCGCAGGCCGGCCAACCGCATGTCCGCCAGATTCGCGGCCCGCTCCGGGCCCTCGTGAAGCCTGGCCAAGGCCTGAATTTCGTCGCGAATCTCTCGGTTGGAAGGCAGGTTCTGGGGTTGACGCCGTAAGTTCACGCCCAGCCGGGCCGCCGCCTTGCGCTTGGCCGTGAAGTACTCCGTTTCAACGCGCTGGTACATTAGCTTGCCGGCTTCAACGGCAATGTGCCGGCGCAATCTGGAACCGCTCATTTCGTATGCGCGCCCAGAATCAGCAGGCCATCAATGCGGGCGCCGGCCTGGGGAAGAACTCGCCACCGGCGAGGCAAGGTTTCAGCCCGCCAGGCCGGTCGGTCCGGGGATTGTAGTTGGCGACCGCCAGCCGGCAACCGCCCGTTCGCAGCACTCACTCCAGCCACGCTGTACTTACGCTCCCGCTGATCCGCCGGGGCCGGCACGACTGGATAACGGCACCGACAAGATCATACACTTCCCCGGTGAGGTACTCTTACTTCCAGGCGCCTGTACGGAGACAATGGGAGCCGTCGGTGCAAGCGGGTGCGGGCAGCGACTGCGATTGGTGCAGCGGAGCGACCTGAATGGGCATTCTGAGCGTCGAGACCATCTGGCTCGGTCTGAACAACCTGCGACTGCACAAGCTGCGCAGCCTGCTCACCGCACTGGGTATCATCTTCGGCGTCGCGGCAGTGGTATGCATGCTCTCGATCAGTGAAGGTGCCGGTGCCGACGAGATGCGCATGATCAAGCTGCTGGGCACCCAGAACATCATCGTCAACTCCGTCAAGCCTGAACGGACAACACAGGTCTCCGAAGGGGCTACCGCCCTGCTCGAGTACGGCATCACCCGGCAGGACATGCGAACCATCAAAGCGACTATCCCGCACGTCAAGTGTGTAGTGCCGCTGAAAACCGTGGCCTACTCGGTGCGCAGCCGAGAACGGCGATTCGACGGCCAGGTCGTGGGCACCGTCCCGGAGTTCTTTCAGACCGTCAACATCAGCGTGGGCGAAGGGCGGCCTCTGTGCGACCTGGACGACGAGGAGGCCCGGACGGTCTGCGTCATCGGTGAAGAAGTCCGCCGCGAGCTGTTCGCTTATGCCGACCCCCTGGGGCAAGTGGTGTTCGCCGAGACCTACGGTATGCAGATTCCGTTCACCGTGGTCGGCATCCTCAACCGCATGGACGTGGCCGGCACGCCCGCCCGCGGGGTGGAGGAGCGTAATCTCAATCGCGAGATTCTGATCCCCT
>JANQGB010001101.1 GCA_028277545.1 Phycisphaerae bacterium
ATTGAGCCCGTCTGCTCGGCAGAGCCGAACAAGCCATTGCCGCGCTTCAGAAGCTCGCGCAGATCCAGTTGCAGCCGGCAGCACATCGAGCGCACCTGCCCGGGCTCCATGTCCGAGTTGATGAAGTTCTGGAAGTAGGGCAGGCCGTACTTCGCGGTCATCTCGAACAGAAGGTCGGTGTTCGGAGCCCGCCACGGAAAGTCGGGGGTAATGTTGTAGGTCGGGATCGGGAAAGTGAAGACACGTCCCTTGGCGTCGCCCTCCGTCATCACTTCGATGAAGGCCCGGTTGATGAGGTCCATCTCAGCCTGCAGGTCACCGTAGGTAAAGGGCATTTCCTGATTGGCGATGACGGGGATGTCCTCGCGGATGTCCTCTGGGCACACCCAATCGAAGGTGAGGTTGGTGAAGGGAGTCTGGTTGCCCCAGCGCGAGGGGACATTGAGGTTGAACACAAACTCCTGGAAAGCTTGCCGAACCTGGTCATAACCCAGCCGATCCTTGCGAACATAGGGGGCCAGGTAAGTGTCGACGGAGCTGAAGGCCTGCGCGCCCGCCCATTCATTCTGCAGCGTGCCGAGGAAGTTCACCATCTGGCCGAGGGCGGTGCTGAGATGCCGAGGCGGTCCCGACTCGATCTTTCCGGAAACGCCGTTGAAGCCCTGGTTCAACAGATCGCGCAGCGACCAGCCGGCGCAGTAGCCGGCCAGCATATCCAGATCATGGATGTGGATGTCGCCGGCACGGTGAGCCTCGCCGACTTCCGGAGGGTAGACATGGCTGAGCCAGTAGTTGGCCACCACTTTCCCCGAGACGTTTAGGATCAGGCCGCCCAGCGAGTAGCCCTGGTTGGCGTTGGCGTTGACCCGCCAATCGGCGCGGTCCAGGTACTCGTTGATCGACCCAACGACGTCGACCAGGGTCTTGCGGTCGGCCCGCAAACGGCCACGCTGCTCGCGATAGGCGATATAGGCATGGACGGTGCGGAAGTGGTTGGCGCTGATCAGTACCTGTTCGACCACGTCCTGGATCTGCTCGATCTCCGCGGCAGCGTGCGAGAATCGATAGCGAATCACTTTGAGGACCTGCCCTGTCAACAAGCGCGCCTCGTCGAGGCCGAACTCTCCGGTCGCGGCACCGGCGCGGGCAATGGCCGAGACAATGCGCTCGGTATCGAAGCCCACGCGGCGTCCGTCCCGCTTTATGACCGCTTCCGGGAGAGATGTTTCGATAATCGCCGCCGACATCGCTGTGCCCCCAACTCCGTTTTTCAGTCCCTTCCAGGCTTGAGCGCAGCGGAGTGGACAGACACCGGAGCCGGACAGCCCGCCGGTCATGGCGCCTCAGCCGCGAAAGCCCATGTTGCCGCGCGATCCCATCAGCAGGACCACACGCATCCTCGGCAGGTATTCGGACTCGGGAGCTCGACTGGCTCGGATGAGCTAGCGTTCCTACGACCGCGGCTTCCCAATCCCCAGGATCAGTGCCTGCGACCCTACGGCCGCCTGCGGTCTTCGTTCCCCCATACCGCTGCGCGACAGTCCCGGAGTCTCACCGGGTTCCCTCTTTCGGTTGCCTACAGGATAACCATCCACAACCCACAGCATCTAGTAGACAACACCGAAGACGCGTACAGCATATACCACTTCGGTTTTGTACTGCAAGAGCCGTAGCGGTGCGACTCTCTAGCCCGCATCTTCTCGTGTTCCGCCGGTTTGCCCAGCTAAGAGCCTGTTTGAGAAGTCGCATGGAGGCTGCTCA
>JANQGB010001104.1 GCA_028277545.1 Phycisphaerae bacterium
GTCCGCGGTGATGCAGCCGATCCTGGCTCGCGCCGCCGAGATAGGCGTTACCACGTTAGGCGAGCCCGCGGCCCGTGCCGACCGAACTCTGCAGGAGGCACTTGTGGCGTACGAAGAGGAGACAGGCCAGCACCCCGATCCGGACGATGACATGTCTCTGGCCTACCTCAGGATCGCGGCGCGAGATCCGTGTGCAGGGTCCGTCTTCCCCGGATTCGAGCGGCTGGTTTTTGACGATGCGGTGTCATTCAGGAGGACCGCCGATTACTTCCTCGACAACGCCGGCGAACGACGTAGCGTAGCCAGTCAGATGCGGCAGGTGGTTCTCGAACGGTTCAGTTACAAAGACACGATGCGCCGCTTCCTGGATGGCCACCGGCGATACTTGAAGGCGTCGGCGTCGAAGCCCTGAGCCAATTGTCGCGGCGAGGTCAGGGACAGAGTGAGATGACCGGTTCCGCTGTCGCCGTGCCGGACGACGGGGAAGGCCGTTCGCACTTCTGCCGGGACGCATTGTAGTCGTCGCAGCGGGCCAGGTATTCCAGGGCCAGAGAACGGAACTCCTCCTGCGCCATCCCGTCCACGTAGCAGCGGTCGATGTTCAGGAAGTCGGCCGTCTGCCCGTCCTGCTCCGTGATCTTGCCCGCCCGCTGCAGCTCCTGGTAGAGGGGGGTGCCCGGGTAGGGGGCAAAGACGCTCAACTCGACACAGTCGGGGGCAATGACCGGGATGACGTCCATGGTCTGGCGCATCTCGTCCGCGGTTTCGCCCGGCAGGCCCATGATGAGGAATATGTGCAGGGCAATGCCGGCCTGGTGGACCAGTTCAGAGGCCTTCTTCATGTCGTCCAGGCTGATACCCTTGAGCATCGAGTCAAGCACTCGCTCGCTGCCGGACTCGACACCCATCTGCACCTGCACGCAGCCAGCCTGCTTCATCAACGCCAGCAGTTCAGCATTGATGGTGTTGGCCCGAACCAGGCAGAGCCACTCAACGTTGACCTGCCGCTCCAGCAGCAGGTTGCAGATAGCTTCCGTACGCTTGCGGCTGGTGGTGAACAGATCGTCCCACAGGGTCACGAACCGCACCCCGTGACGATCGCGCAGGTGTACGATCTCGTCGACAACACTCTCGGGCGTGCGCAAACGCGTCTTGGCGGAACCCCACACGTCGCGCACCGCACAGAAGGTGCAGGGGTAGGGGCAACCGCGCGAGGTGATCATCTCGCCCATCATGTAGCGAACTTTGCGCTCCGGCAACTGCTCAGTGTACAGGAGCCGGTCACGGGCTGGCGAAGGGAGACTGCTTATGTCCTTAATCAAAGGCCGGTCTGCCGTGTGCACCGTGCCTGATGGTCCGCGATAGGAGATGCCCGCGATCGAGGAAAGATCACTCCTGGACTGGTCGAGCGCATCGGCCAGTTCGACGATCGTGGCTTCGCCTTCGCCACGGACCGCGTAATCGACGTTACAATCCGCCAGGACCTGCTCCGTACACGTGCTGGTGGCCGGCCCGCCCAGCACCACGGGAGTGTCGGAATTGATCGACTTGGTGAGCCTGGCAACAACCCTGGCCGAGGCCAGGTCGAGAGCCCGGCAGGTGACGCCTACCAGGTCCGGCTTTCTCTCCCGTATGACAGCCTCGGTCTCGCGCCAGACGGCGTGCGACGGATTCTCCAGGGCCTCGAAGTAGCGATACCAGTTCAAGGCCATGTCAACCATGGGGCGATCCAGGCGGGGCATCGGGTCGGGAAAGTCCGGCCCCCACTCGGCGTCGTGGATCTCCGGGTCGTGTCCCGCTTCGACTAATCGCGCTGCCAGGTAACCCGGGCCCAAGGGGAAGCTCGGGTGGTGGTCTCGAACGAATCGCCGCGCGGGCGGATTGACCAGCAGGATCTTCATCGTAGCACCCTCTCCGCCCGGCGGCGGCAGTTGCACCTAGCGATAGCGGATCGCCGCCGCGATGCCCGTTGCGTCGCGCAGGTTCGTGTAGGTTTCCAGTTCCGCACGGTGCTGGATCGCGGTGGTCCAGGCCTCGTGCAGGTAGGGATGCTGCGGATGACTGATGTCGTCAAAGGCCAGCAGGCCGCCGGTACGCAACGAACCAACCACGTCGTTCAGGTCGGCCAGCGCCCCGTCGCGCGAGTGGTCTCCATCCACGGTTATCAGGTCGAAGGTCTGGTGCGTCTCGCGCAGCAACTCTGGAATCAGTTCGTGGCTCGATCCGTTCAAGAACTGTATCGGCCGGGTATACCCCAGGCGGGCGAGCTGCCCGGTTACAAACTCCGGTCCGGGGTTGTCGGTGTCGGCGTACCCTTTGGCCCACAGATCGCAAGCCACGATCTCCAGATCCTCGGAAGCATGCTCGACGATCGCCCCGCAGACGGCCGCCAGGCTGTGGCCCCGCCGCGTGCCGATCTCCAGGTATCGACTGGGCCTGGCCAGGGAGGCATACGCATGCAGCAACGACCAGAGATCGACGTGCCGCCAGTTGCGGCCAAACCGCTCGATGGCTCTCCGGTAGCTGCTGGTGAAACGGCCGATGTAGGGATCGGGGTCCAGTTTGCC
>JANQGB010001106.1 GCA_028277545.1 Phycisphaerae bacterium
GTGCCACATTGCCGAGCCGCGAACTTCAGTTCGCGCGGACGTGCTTCTGGTATGTCGCGTTCATTGCAGGTGATCGTCCGCGTAAGCTGAAGCTGGCGGTTCGTTCACAAAGACGCCGGCAGGATGCCGGTGCCACACACTCACCGGCGAGACGCCGGTGCCACATTGCCGAGCCGCGAACTTAAGTTCGCGCGGACGTTCTTATGGTATGTCGCGTTCATCGTCGGTGAGAGTTCGCGCAAGCTGAAGCTGGCGGCTCGGCTTGGTCCAGCCAGTGTAGGTGCGTCTTGATGCACCATCCCCCGGAACAACCTGATCTGCTATTCCTTCGGCTTGGCCTTACGACGCGAAGTCTTGGCCCGTTTCTTCTTATGGAACGGAATGGTCAGGTGGTAGACGCCCTCTTCCAGTTCGCTCTCGACCGGGTAGCCGCAGCGGTGGAAAACGCGCAGCATGCCGTGGTTCTGTGCCAGCACATCGGCGGTGAAGCCGGTAACGCCGTTGGACCGGGCGGCGTCGGCCAGGGCCCGAACCAGTGATGTGCCCACGCCCTTGCCCTGCAGGTCGTCGCGCACCAGGAAGGCGGCATCGGCGAAGTTGGTCCGCGGGTCCTTACTGTAGTGGGCGATGGCCACGATGGGCTGGCCATCCTCCCGCCCGGGCAGACCGACCAGTGTCATGTCCGCGTCATAGTCCACCCGCAGCAGTTCCTGCAGCTTCTCGTGCGGCATGGCCTTGAGAATGCGGAAGAAGCGGTAGTGCACCGACTCCGGCGAGAGCTTGTAGAACATCTCCCGCACCAGCGGCTCGTCGGTCAGCTTCAGCGGCCGCAGGAAGATCCGGGAGTCGTCCCGCAGATCGACCCATCGCTCCATCTCTTCCGGATAGGTCGGCGTGCTGACGGGCAGTTCGATCTGGTCGGCGTAAACCAGCTTCCGCGCCTTGGCCTCTGCCAGCAGCCAGGGCCGGAACTTGGGATGGGCGATCTGCACCAAGGCCATGGCCCGCTCGCGGATGGTCTTGCCGTGCAGGTAGGCCGACCCGTACTCGGTCACCACGTAGTGAACGTCGCCGCGGCTGGTCACCACGCCCGCGCCGGGCTTGAGGGTGGGAACTATACGCGAGACCGTCTCGCCGTCCGCCGTCGAGGGCAGGGCTATGATCGGCTTGCCGCCCTTCGACCTGGCCGCACCCCGCACGAAGTCCACCTGCCCGCCGATGCCGCTGTAGAACATCTCGCCCAGCGAATCCGCACAAACCTGGCCGGTCATATCGACCTCGATCGCGGAGTTGATCGAGATCATCTTCTCGTTCTGGGCGATGACAAAAGGATCGTTGGTGTACTCGACCGGGTGGCACTCCACCATGGGGTTGTTGTTCACGAAGTCGTACAGCTTCCGCGAACCCATGACGAAGGTCATGATGATCTTGCCGCGGTGCAGCGTCTTCTCCGAGTTGTTGATGACACCCTTCTTCACCAGGGGGATGACGCCGTCGCTGAACATCTCGGTGTGAATGCCCAGGTTCTTGAAGTCGTCCAGGTAGTGCAACACCGCGTCAGGTATGGTTCCGATGCCGAGCTGCAGGGTGGCACCGTCCTCGACCAGGTTGGCGATATGCTTGCCGATCCTCATGGCCAGCTCGTCCGGCTCGCCCTGGATGGCTTCGTGAATGGGAACGTCGCTATCAACCAGGACGTCGATGTCATCCACGTGGATGAAGCAATCGCCCAGGATGCGCGGCATCCGGGAGTTCACCTCGGCGATGACCACGGAGGCGCACTCCGCCGCCGACTTGACGATGTCGCAGGACACGCCGTAACTGCAGTAGCCGTGCTCGTCGGGCGGGCTGACCGAGATGATGGCCACGTCGATCACCACCCTGCCGGACTGAAACAACTCCGGTATTTCGCCCAGGAAGATCGGCGTGTAGTCTGCCCGCCCCTGCGCTACTGCGTCCCGCACGTTGGGCCCGATGAAGTAGGCGTTGTGCCTGAAGCGGTCGCCCAGGCGCGGTTCGGCGTAGGCCGCCACACCCAGCGTCAGGATATGGATGATCTCGGTGTCGCTCAGATCCTCGCGCTGCGAGAGCGCCGCCACCAGCGCCTGCGGCTCGCCGGCCCCGGAGCCGATGAACACCCGCTGTCCGTGCTGCACGTGACCCACGGCCTGCTCAGCCGTTACCGTTTTCTCCGGGTAGCGCTCCGGCCAGGGCTTCGGTTCGTTGGGCGTTGTGGCCATCGATACTCCTTACGGCCTCGCGCCCGCGCCTGTAGCGCAGACAGAGGCGAAGCCGGGACTCCGCAACTTGCACGTCTCGATCAGTTCACGCTGTGATTCCCCCGTCATGCTGTTATAGCAATCGGCGCGCCCGGCCCTCGATCCGCACCTCCCCGGCTACTGGTGAGCAGCCCCCCTCGGCAGGCTTGCTCGCAGATCGCCGCCGGGTGACGTCGATACGGCCTTCCCAGGTGCTCGGCGCGCCGTAACGGTCCCGGCCGGGCCGCTCCGGCTTTCGCCCGACCAGCCCTGATGTTTGATAACGGGTCAATCGCGACGAGGCTGTGTAAGATTCCCCTATTCTCCGGGGATATTCCCCCCAGTCATACAGGCTATCTACGACGCCTTGACGCCCTTGGGGCTGGCACGGAACATGCTCACTACGATGGGCGCCTGGACTGTGCGCTTGGCTCGCACGCCGGGCCAGGTGGGGGGACACGATCGAGGCGCGGTCAACGCCCCAGGGTTTCAACCCGTTCGGGCCGAGGGCAACGCGGTGCCTCTTTTGGTACCGGAACGGGTGGATTCCACACCAGTGAATATTGGGGGGTTGGCTCTCGCCGGAAAGGCACAGGATGAAGGCAGATTCCCGAGCGGTGGTTCACCGTTGGTTCTTGGCGGGTATGACAGGCATGGTAACGCTGACCTGGTCCGGCGTTCAGACCGCGGCAGATGATCAGCCCTCCGGACAGACAGCCAGTGAGGCAGCCCCCGAGCCCATCGAGAAAGAGGAGCAACAGCCGAGTTTTTGGGATCAGAAGAGGCTCACCGGCGACTGGGGCGGTGTGCGGACCATGCTGGAAGATCACGGCCTCAGCTTCGCCCTCTACTACAACTCCTACTACGGGGTGAACGCCCACGGCGGGCTGGATACCACCAACGCCCAGCGTTTCAGCGGCAGCTACGACCTCATCCTGACCGTCGACTTTGACAAGATGGGCCTCATCCCCGGTGGAAAACTGCTTGGTTTCGGTCAGGGATTCTATAGCGACAGCAAAAACGTCAATCGTAAGGTAGGCGCTCTGGGCGAACCGTTCGACGACGCCGACGGGGTCCGGGAGATTTACGTCGACCAGTTGTGGTATGAGCAGAGCTTCCTGGACAAGAAGTTTGCCCTGCGGGCAGGTTACCTCGACCAGCAGTCCATCATTGACCGCAACGCCTATGCCAACAGTGAAGACAAGTTCTTCATGAACACCTACCTGGACAACAACAACGCCATCATCCCGCTGACCATAGGGCTGGGCGCCTCGTTGTTCGTCAACCCCACCGACTGGCTGGGCTTCGTCATCGGGGCCGCCGACGGCGATGCCAAGGTGGGCCGCACCGGCTTCGATACCGCGTTCCACGACGGGGCGGATTTCTTCGGGTACTTCCAGGCGGATTTCAAGGTCAAGCTGCCCTCGTCCCGCGGCGATCTGCCGGGCACCTATCGCTTCGGCGTTTTCTACGATCCCCGCACCAAGGAGGTCTTCCGCGACACGGTCGGCGGCGCCCTGGCCACCTGGTCCGAGACCGGCGACGTGGGCTACTACGTCAACTTCGACCAGATGGTCTACCGGGAGAGCCCCGACGACCTGCAAGGCCTGGGGGCCTTCTTGCGCTGGGGCACTCGCGACGGCGACGTGAACCGCGTCAGCTACTTCTGGTCCACCGGTCTCGAATACACCGGCCTGCTGCCCAGGCGCCAGCGCGACGTCTGCGGATTCGGCGTCTACTCGCTCCGTTCCTCCAACCGATATCGCACCGAGATTAATGGGGATTTTCTCCGCGAGACCGGCTACGAATTATTCTATAGAATCCAAGTTACCGAGTGGTTGCAGATCACACCGGATTTGCAATACATCGCCAGACCCGGCGCCCTGGACACCACGGACGACGCGTTCGTGATGGGTCTCCGGGCCCGGTTCACGTTCTGACCGCGGCGCATAGACGCACGAAATGAAGGAGACTGTCATGAGTGAGGCGACCGGCACCCAAACGCGACTGTTCCCGCCGGCGGCGGAGTTCTCGAAGCAGGCCCACATAACCTCCATGGAGCAGTATCAGGCGATGTACAAGCGCTCCATCGAGGACCCGGACGGGTTCTGGACCGAGATGGCCGAGAAGTTCCACTGGCAGGAGAAATGGAACAAGGTCCGCGAATACGATTTCAAGGACACCATCTCCATCAAGTACTTCCTGGGCGGCAAAACCAACATCAGTTACAACGCCCTCGACCGGCACCTCGAAAAACGCGGCGATCAGGTGGCCATCATCTGGGAAGGCAACGCCCCGGGCGAAGACGGCAAGCTCACCTACCGCGAGTTGCACGAGAAGGTCTGCCGGTTTGCCAACGCCCTCAAGGGCATGGGCGTCAAGAAGGGCGACCGGGTCTGTCTCTACATGCAGATGGTGCCCGAACTGCCCGTGGCCATGCTGGCTTGCGCCCGCATCGGCGCCGTCCACTCGGTGGTCTTCGGGGCCTTCTCCGAAGACTCGCTGCGCGACCGCATCCAGGATTCCGAGTGCAAGATCCTGGTCACGCAGGACACAGCGCTGCGAGGGACCAAGAACGACATCCCCATGAAGGCCAAGGCCGACCTGGCGGTCGATCAATGCCCCAGCATCGAGAAGGTCGTTGTGTTCAGGCGGACCGGCGTCGACGTCCCGATGAAGGACGGCCGGGACCTCTGGTGGCACGACCTGCTGGAGAAGAGTAGCGCCGACTGCGATTGCGAGTGGATGGACTCCGAGGATCCGCTCTTCATCCTGTACACCTCCGGCTCGACCGGCAAGCCCAAGGGCGTGCTGCACTCCACTGGCGGGTACATGGTGTACACCTCGCTGACCCACAAGTACATCTTTGATTATCACGACGGCGACATCTGGTGGTGCACCGCCGACATCGGCTGGGTCACCGGCCACTCCTACATCGTCTACGGCCCGCTGTGCAACGGTGCCACCACGCTCATGTTCGAGGGCGTGCCCACCTATCCCGACGCCGGCCGGTTCTGGGACGTGGTGGACAAGTTCAAGGTCAACCAGTTCTACACCGCCCCGACCGCCATCCGGGCCCTGATGCGTGAGGGCGAGGAGTATCCGCTGAAGCGCGATCTCTCCAGCCTCAAGGTGCTCGGCTCGGTCGGTGAGCCCATCAATCCCGAAGCGTGGATGTGGTATCACAAGAACGTGGGCCGCGAGCGCTGCCCGATCGTCGACACCTGGTGGCAGACCGAGACCGGCGGCATCCTGATCACGCCGCTCCCCGGCGCTATCCCCACCAAGCCCGGCTCCGCCACCCTGCCGTTCTTCGGTGTCAAGCCGGTGCTGCTCACGCCCGAAGGCAAGCGGATCGACGGCCCCGGCAGCGGTGTGCTCTGCCTCGAGGAGCCCTGGCCCGGCATCATGCGGACCGTATACGGCCAGCACGAACGCTTCAAAGAGACCTACTTCAGCAGCTACGCAGGTCTCTACTTCACCGGTGACGGCTGCCGCCGCGATGAGGACGGCTACTACTGGATCACCGGCCGCGTGGATGACGTCATCAACGTCTCGGGGCACCGCATGGGCACCGCCGAGGTCGAGAGTGCCCTGGTCTCCCACGCCAAGGTGGCTGAGGCCGCCGTGGTTGGCTGCCCCCATGACATCAAGGGGCAGGGCATCTACGCCTACGTCACGCTCCGTGCCGGTGAAGAGTACACCGACGAACTGAAGAAGGTCCTGGTCAAGCACGTCCGTGCCGAGATCGGCCCCATTGCCGCTCCGGACGTGATCCACTGGGCGCCGGGCCTGCCCAAGACCCGGTCCGGCAAGATCATGCGGCGAATCCTCCGCAAGATCGCTGAGGGCGAGCCCGACAAGGTCGGCGACACCTCCACCCTGGCAGACCCCAGCGTGGTGCAGAACCTGATCGAGACCTACCAGAAGTAGCAACCGCTCGTTGACTTCGACAGCGGGAGGGACCGGCGCGTTTCCTCCCGCTGTCTTCCTATTGACCGGTCCCTCTTTCCCCAGCAGGCAGGAAAACCGAATCATGGCTGAACAGCAGACCGACTTCGTGTCCGCCGGCGACAAGCCAGTTATGAACCGATGGTTTGTCGTGGTCGGCGCCATCCTTATCCAACTGTGCCTCGGAGCCATCTACGCCTGGAGCGTCTTCACGCCGCAACTGAGGCCGCAGAAGATGTTCGATGCCAAAGTCGAGCTGGCGGCCGACCTCGAATCCGGCGTCCTGTCGTCGACATTCCGCGAGGCCTTCGCAGCCAGCCTCACGGACTTCAAGGTTGTGGGTGAGGAGGTGACACTCGAGCCCCTGTCAGATCAGGCCGCCGTGTCGGCCGTCGAGCCCGGCGTCAAGTGGGAGATCACTGACGGCGGCGAAACCTTCATTGTTGAAAAGCCTGTCAACGCCACGTCACTGCAGGTGTTTCGGGAGGGGCGCTTCGGCTTCACCGCGACGCAAACCCAGATCATATTCTCAGTCGGCCTGGCCACCTTCGCCTTCACCATGATTCTGGCCGGGCAATGGCAGGCCAAGGTCGGACCGACCAAGGTGGCCCGCCTGGGAGGAATTGTCCTTGGCGCCGGGTACCTGCTCGGCGGTCTGGCCAGTCAGGCGTTGTCCGGAAGCGGGGCGTTCTTCGCCATTCTGGTGACCATAGGCCTGATCGGCGGGGCGGGCATCGGCCTGGCCTATGTCGTGCCGATCGCTGTCGGCGTGAAGTGGTTCCCCGACAAGAAGGGTATGATCACGGGGCTGGCCGTGGCCGGTTTCGGCTTCGGGGCTTTGATCTGGATCTACCTTGGGCAGGGACTGCCCGCGTGGACCCAAATCAAGACCACCGGCCTGATCGCATCGGCCGGTGTGGCCAGCACCTTCCTTATATTCGGCGTCGCCTTCCTGGTGCTGGTCCTGCTCGGCTCCGTCTGGATGAAGAACCCGCCGGAGGGGTGGAAACCAGCGGGTTGGAATCCGCCCGCCGCGACCGACGCCGGGGCCGCCGCCTCGGGTGCCGGCACCCAGTTCGAGCCCAAGCAAATGCTGGCCACGCCCCAGTTCTTCATGCTGTGGGTCATGTTCATATTCGGTGCCCTGGCCGGTCTGATGGTGATCGGCATCATCAAGCTGTTCGGAATCGACGCCCTCAAGGCCAGCGGCATGGACGCGGCGGAAGCCTCGGTCACCGCCGGGACGGCCATGGCCCTGTTCTACGCCCTGGCCAACGGTCTGGGCCGCATCTGCTGGGGCATTATCTCCGACAAAATCGGACGCAAAACGTCCCTCACGGTGATGACGGCTGCCCAGGGCGTCGTCATGCTGATCTTCTTCTACATGGGCAGCACACCGGCCCTGCTGTACCTGGGGGCCGCTCTCATCGGCTTCAACTTCGGCGGCAACTTCGCCTTGTTCCCGGCCGCTACGGCTGACTTCTTCGGCAACAAGAACGTCGGCAAGAATTACGGCTGGGTGTTCTCCGCCTACGGTGTCGGCGGCATCGTCGGGCCAATCATGGCCGGCATGTTCAAGGACGCGGGCGCCGACAAGGGTGTCGACGCCTGGCATCCGGCCTTCATCGTCGCCGGCATTGCCTGCCTGGTGGCAGCCGTGCTCGGCTTGTTACTCAAGGCACCCAAACACGACGCCGCCACATAACGGCGAAAACGAGCATCACTGAATACAGACGCCCCCCGGTCACCATGCGGCGCCGGGGGGCGTTTCTTATTCCTCTGCGATGGCGGCAGGCGTTCAGCCGATGCCCCCTTCCC